>JAGCSS010000278.1 GCA_017964055.1 Lachnospiraceae bacterium | reverse complement strand
GACCTACGAGGGCGGAAAGACCGTGACGGTCGCCGCGCCGATCGATTACATGCCCGTATTTGAAAAGATCTGAGTTTAGGAAGTAACAAGAGGCATCCCTGAAAGAGGTAACCTTTTGTTACTTCTTTTTTTGAGAAAAACGTATTAATATGATAAAGAATGAGATTCAGCAATAAAGGATTATTGTGAGGGCTTGTCATGGTTGTTATGATCTTGGGAATACTGATATTGATCGCCGGCATAGTGCTGCTGATCGTGAAGAAAAAGAAGGTGCCGGGAGCGGTGCTGATCGCAGCAGGCCTGCTGGCCGCTGTGATCGGATTTTTATGGGTCGGTACGGAGGGCGATGAAGATGACAGCGACACCAAAACAGAGACTGTGACGGACTCCTTTGTCGATGTGCCGGTAATGGACGGGATCAAAGCGGACGAGGACAAGATCACATTTGACGCGCCTTATGTCTCGATCAGCATAGAGCCTGACGATGCGGGCAAAGACCTGGCGCCCGGTGAGAGCCCCGCTGCGCTCCACTCCGGTGATACTGTCGAGGGTGTGACCGAGGACGGTATAGCCTGGTCCACCGATAAAGCGGACGGCACAGGCACCATCCATATGAACGTGAACGGCAAACCCGTGAGCGCGACCGTTAAACCGAAGACCGATGAAAAGAGCGGGGCACAGGATAAGACTGATGCCGGTCAGGCTGCCGCGGCGGTAGCGGCCCTGGTAAATACGGGATACAAAAAGGGCGTGGATAACTACAACCACGATTATTCGATCTGGTATTCGGAGCCGGCGCAGTGCCTGGTCTACTATCCCGCGCAGCTGAAACTCTCTGCCGCTTACGAGGACAATTCGGTTGTTTTTTCGGACAGCAGGAGCAAGGCGAAGTTAAAGATATCTCTCGAAGAAAATGATTTTGCCTGCATGGACGATGTCGAATCGTTTATAGCAAACACTGATTATAACAAGGTTCTTGCCACCGGTACCGACTGGTACTCCGCTGAGACCGTCGGCAAGACGATGACCGAGTATTCGGTGACCGGACTCGGACAGAAGAATTCGGTCAATGCGACTCTTACCTATGAGAACCAATACGATTTCGTATTCAGGGAACTCAGGACGCTCATTAAGTGCAGGTTCATCGAGGACGGCAAGTGGGTAAGCAACGAAGTGAGGGATACTGTCGGACAGATATCTCCGCTGTTTGCGCTGCCTTATGAGGACGGTATGACATGGAAGCTGACCTCGTGGTTCTTTGACAACTGGACCTGTTACCTGATCTATCCGGATGTATTCACGAAGGCATACCGCGGAGAGGACAACGAAGAATATTTCACGGATCCGAAGACAGGTGCCTACATACATGTTTACAGGCGCAGCTTTTCCGGACATCTGCAGGATGTCATCGATTATTACGATCTGAGGGATTACGATATTTCCGGAGAAAACTCGGTCCGCGGTTATTATAATATAACCGGCTACAGGGTTAACCATTTTATAATACTGCGCGACGGGTATGAGTATCATGCGACCATGTACGCTCCCGATGCGTACGCCCATCTTTATGAGCAGGGAGCCTCCGCCATGCAGCTGACTCTCCCCGGTGATGAGATCAGCAGTATTGAAATGCAGGACATCTTTTTCCCGCAGTACCGCTGTTATGTGACCGTTCCCCTTCAGTTTGCGGCGATCGGGCAGTCGGGCACCGAATACAACTTCCGCGACCGTTTCAACGGACTGGATCTGAAGGTTACGTTCACGGATGTTACGGCGGATACCGATACCGGTAATATTTTCGATATGTTTAATGTTGTTGCCGATGATCAGAATCTCAGCATCGGAAACAATGTCGTAAAATGGCACAGCCAGGACGGTCTGTTTATCGCGGCGCTCGGCGATCACCATGCCGGAATGCTGCAGATGGATTATCCGAATGCGCAGACGGCCTATGAGAAGTCCTGGACGCGTTTCAACATGCGTTTTGACGACAGCGCGAAGGCCGAAACGATCGCGGACCGGATCGAGCAGGATATCAAGGTCGCAAAGATCGAGGAAGAGACGGAACAGGCAAAGCAGGATATTGCTGTCGCCTCGGGCAAAGATAAGGACAACGGCAAAGATAAGGACGAAACTCCGACATCCGGGCCTGCGGGTACCGACAGCGACCCCGGACAGAAACCCGCCGATACGCCTGCGGTTAGTGAAGCACCGGCTGTCACACCGGCCATCATCGCACAGCCGGTAAACAACACGCTCCCGGCTAACAGCGACTGGCTGTATGACGAAAATCAGAATGTCGTGCTCTGGTATAAGGACTATGAGGATTACAGGAATATCAGCCTGACGGCGGATTCATGGTTCAAGTCCGAGGCACTCGGTTTTTCGAGATCGCATTTCTTTAAGTGGGGAACGCTCGAAGTCATCAACAGCGTGCTCAGATATAACGAGTATGAAGTCGATGTGGACAAAGACTGGCTGCAGTACGACGCGGTGGCTAAGCTCAATATCATGCTCGAGGACCGGTTGGACGATCCGCAGGCGGGTTCGCAGCTCGGAGACGGGATAGTCTCGGTATTTGAGGCATATTGCGAGGTACTCGGCATAGAGGTGCCCGACTATGTATCGAATGCGAGAGAGCCTGAGATCGAGCCCGAGGAGCCTACAGCTGCGCCCCGCCCGACACAGGCACCTGCGCCTACCGCGGTGCCCGATGATCCTTCGCAAGGCGAAGGAGAGCCATATATACCTGATACGGGACTGTCGGATGAAGATAAAGCGCTACTGGAAAAAATTGGCGGATTCTGGAAATATGCGGATCCCGGGAATGCGCAGGTCTCTTTCCACCTGAGCGAAACGGGCAACTGGATCAGATGGTTCTCCGATGATTACGGAGATGTGACCGAAACTGCGGGAAGAATGCTGATCGCGGATGACGGCAGCATTATACTCTGCGACTTTGATCTGAAAGAAATACTGTATAAACTGGTATATGAAGAGGATATGGATTCTTTCTATGACAGTGAATACGCAGACTTCCTTGTGCGTGATTGCATAAATGATCCGGAAGAATATTATGAGGACCATCCGGCGCCGCTGCCCACCGGGGACGGTTATACGATGCTGCACCCCGAATACCGGGATGCCTTCCTGATCATCTCGAAAAGATACGGACGCGAAACGATCTTTGAGGAACTCGCGGCCGCTATGGGTATCGCGGACTTCGGTACTCCCGCGTACGAATTCTACGGAGGCGTAAACTTTGTGGATATCGGCCGTGCCGATATTTCCGCGTTCCAAAGCCGCCTGAAGAAGATGGGTCTGAGTCTGAACGGTGAGGATGATTCCGAAGGTCATGCGGTCGGATATTACGGGATACTGTCCGGATATGAATATCTGAACGAAATACATGTAACGATATGGGAGCTCAGTGACCATACCGAGATCACATGGATCTTAACGGACGGGTTTACTGAGAATGACGGGATCCCCGGCGGACTGAGCCTGGCCCTGCTGCCGTTCTCGGTAAGTGATTACGGTTACGGAGATGTATACAGAGATGTACGCGGTACGAGCAGATTTGGGCATATCATGAGGGAAATGTATGACGGAGCGAAAAAGCTGGCGGCTTCAAGCAACGGATTCGGTACAGGAAAAGGCATCCGCGATTTTGTGTATGTTTGCGGGTTTGGAACGTCCATGTTCGATGATGATGTGTGGAGTAACGATTACAGCCTGAAGAACCTGAATGAGATCGTAGAGAAATACAACATTCCGGGTTATTACAACGCAACCATAGATGACAGCGCGTTGCCGTTCTACAATGCACTTATACATGAAATGGTGATAACGCCTGATTTAAACACCCCAACCCTCGGGGTGCTCTGGTATATACCCGGAGCCGGCGTCTGCTACGCGCAGGACGGTGAGCTGGTATTTATCAAATAGACGGATCTTACTCTGTTTTTTACCACTTTTATGTCAAATCCTTTCGGTTTTTAATAATTGAATGATGGTTTACACTGAATACCGTGCCGGGGTTCCGGCGCGGTATTTTGCTTCCTTAGGGGGAGCAGGCAGACTATATGATAAGTCCGGTACGCAAGTGACGTTCGGGACAAAGAATCAGATGCGGGTAAACCCGCATCTAAAGAGGAGGAAAAACATGAAAAAGATCTTCAGGAAACTTTTTGCCGTGGTTCTGGCGGCAGCGTTGGTCCTTTCGGCGGGCAAAGTCGGTGTTAAGGCCGATGCCGTTGATTGTGCCTACATCGATGGGGCAACACCGAGTTACTCTTATACGGTAACCGGTGCGGTTAATGTTATTACGGCAAATATCACTTTTGCACCTGCTGACGGCGACGCATTCTCGCTGAACGACTGGTGCGGATACGGCGTGGTTGTAAATCACGTGGACGGCAGCAAATCGTACTATCAGTTCGGCGGCGCGCAGGTAAGCTGGGGCTGGGACGCTGACGGCGACGGCACAGAGGATTCTTACGGCGTAAACGGCGGCACATGGCTCGGAAACGCGGACACCGAAGCTCTTACGGCTACTCTCGGTATCCCCGCTGAGCAGGGCGCTGTTGTTGATTTTATCGTGACCAGCTGGGATTCATACGCAGGAAAGCAGTTCAGCGTTGAGATCACAGAAGGCGGCGCTGCAACAGTAAGCGGCGGCGTGGCATACGTGGACGGAAAGACGGCAGGCTCGACCTACACCGTAGCGAGCGACTGCAATTCAGTACTTGTTGATGTTGAGTATCTCGCGGCAGACGGCGACGCATTCAGCTACAACGACTGGTGCTCGAACGGTATCGCGGTTACCCATGCTGACGGCAGCAAGTCCTACTATCAGTGGGGCGGCGCGCAGGTAAGCTGGGGCTGGGACGCTGACGGCGACGGCAACGAAGACGTAAGCGACGGCGTGAACGGCAAGAACTGGGCAGGAACCGTTGATTCGACATCCCTTCGCGGAACACTCATGGTTCCCGCGGCCAAGGATGATGTGATCGACATCATCGCGCTCGGCTGGGATTCATATGCAGGAACACAGTTTGTTATCAGACATTACGCAGAGAGCGGCATCGTGGTAGGTGAGGTTTCGGAGGCTACATTAAGCCTGAACAACGCATCCTGGACCGATACCGGCGCTGTTATCACCACTACTCCCGTTAAGGGCAACGGCTCTTACATGGTTAAGGCAGAGCTCCCTGAGGCTCTCGGCAGCGGACAGTTCGAGTGCCTTACACTTCCCAATGGTGAAGTAATATTTGGTACCACATATACAGTTACGGTTGACAAGATCGTGCTCAACGGCGAGGAGATCGCTCTTCAGGGCACATCCTACACCTGCTCCGCAGACGGCGGCGCTGTAGATACCCGTGTTAACCTGTACAATGAATGGAACAATCCCGATTTTGAGGGCGTAAACGGCAAGGGCTACATCGACAACCGTACAGCGGGCGATGCGGCTACAGCTACCGCAAGACTTCTCACTCCCGAGCAGGTTGCGGCTATCAAGACTATCGAAGTATACTTTACCGTAGCAGGCGCATTTGAGAACATGCAGGGCGGAAACGAGCCCGCAGGCTCGAACGCAGGCCCCGTTGACTTAGACGGAACCTACAATGCGTACCTCTGCTTCCAGACACCCGCTTACTCATTCCGCAACAACTTCGATGAGCCCAGCTACGGCCGCGGCGTTGTAGGCGACAACGGCATGGAGTACTTCATGCAGGTAACCGGCTGGGACGCTGACAACAACGCGGTAACCAGAGCCGGCGAGTTTAAGGATGCGGTCATCGCAGGAAACGGAACCTATACCGTATCTGTTGACGGACTTGATCTGACAGGCGATTTCGATTCTCAGGATCACATGAACATGATCATGCTCTCGACCGATATCCCCAACACCGACGAGATCGTTATCAGCGACGTAAGCCTCAAGGTAGACGGCAAGACCATCGCTCTCGGCGAGGATTCTCAGAAACTCAACAAGGAAAGCGTAAACTACATGCAGATCCAGGTTGAGAGTGTCTACAGCAAGGGCGACAATGCGCAGATCGGCGCATACAACGTTCCCATGACTTCGATGGAGATCACCTTCACTGTAAGCGGATTTAACTATGACAAGGCAGCCGAGGCTGAGCCCGAGCCCGCAGCAACAGAGGCTCCCGCAGCTACCGAGGCTCCCAAGGCAACGGAAGCTCCCGCAACGACCGATGCTCCCGAGACATCGAACACGACTGTAACGGAAGAGCCCGCCAAGAAGAGCAACACCGGACTCATCATCGGCATCATCGCAGGTGTTGTCGTAGTTGCAGGCGTATGCGTATTCTTCGCTACACGCAAGAAGAAATAATAACGGATAAGATTATTTACGGTCCCGGTCGGAGAAATGCAGCTCCGGCCGGGATTTAGGAAACCTTGTACGCAGGCGGCATGCTGTACGAGGGATCGGATGCGGTCAAAACCGCATCTAAAGAGGAGAGCAAGATGGCTAAGAGAACCGAAGTCAGCAACGGCTGGACGGACAAAGTCTATTATGTGACGCGCATAAGCCTGTTATTTGCGTTCGTTCTGGTATTTTTCAGCGAGTTCAATCCTGCCAGGATATTCACGCAGATGAACAAGAACCTTTCGCTTTTAACTTCCGCGCTGTCATATAACAGGCTCGTTATCAATATCAAATACGAGATAAACCACAACTATTTTTACAAGAGCGACATCCGCAGTCTGATGATCGCCTCGGCACTGATGGTTGTGGGCGTAATAATACTGTCTGTGGCTGCCTGCGTATCTTTGGGCAATCTCAAGATGAAGCGCATATCAAACTATATCACTCTCGGCGGTTCGGGCGTGATCATAGGCGGTTTTTTCCAGATGCTCTCCACCTACAGGCTCTATCAGGCGATAGACGCCGAGATAGCGGGAACGGTAGGATTTAACATGGCAGTGGATACGCTGCCGACGCCGCTCTTTGTCATGCTGGGATTTGCTCTGCTGCAGCTGCTCTGCTCGGTACTCCTGATCATAGCGCAGCCCAGGCCCGAAGCAGGTGAGAGATGTGAGATGCTTACGACCTATAAGCTCTTCATCATGTTCCTGCCCTTTATCATCCTGGCATTCGTTTTCGCGTATCTGCCGCTGTACGGATGGCGCTACGCATTCTTTGACTACAAATCGGGACCCGGTAATCTCTCCATGAACGATTTCGTCGGGTTCAAATGGTTCAAGAGTCTGGTCGACAACCCGATGACCAGAGCCGACATCATGCGCGTTATGAAGAACACGCTGATCATGAGCGGCCTGGGTATTGCTACGAGCTGGCTCGCCATGGCATTCGCGATATTCCTTTCGGAGATCAAGACAGGGTGGTTCAGGAGGATCGTACAGGTATTTACCACGATCCCGAACTTCATCAGCTGGGTTCTGGTATATGCTATCGCGTTTGCGATATTCTCAAACGAAGGCTTTATCAACAACATACTGACGCAGATCACCGGAGTGGTCCACAACCATCTGTACCTGCAGGATAAGGACATGCTCTACATAAAGATGCTCCTGTGGGGTATCTGGAAGGGCATAGGCTGGAGCGCGATCATCTATATCGCGGGAATATCCGGTATAGACCAGCAGCTCTATGAAGCGGCCACAGTCGACGGAGCGGGACGTTTCCAGAAGATGAGACATGTGACTCTGCCCGGACTCCTGCCTACATATTCGGTCATGCTGCTGATGGCGGTAGCCGGAATCCTCAGCAACGGTATGGATCAGTATCTGGTATTCTCCAACGCGGTAACAAAGAACAACCTGGAAGTGCTCGATCTGTACGTATATAACCTGGGTATCGGCGCGGGCAAGATACCGATCTCGACGGTTATCGGCATGCTGAAGACATTAGTCAGCGTAACATTGCTTTTCTTTGCCAACGGAATATCGAAAATGGTCCGCGGCGAGAGTATCATTTAAGGGAAGGGGGACGCATTTAATATGGCTATGACAAAGCAGGAAAAACTGGATGCGAAGCTCGAAAAAGCCTATTACCGCAAGCATAAGTCGCATATTAAGCTGACGGGCGGCGATGTGGCGTTTTACATAGTGGATTACATTGTGTTCGGCTTATTCGCGCTGTTATGCTTCTTCCCCTTCTACTACATCTTCATAAACACCGTTTCAAACAACGAAATGGTGGCCAGAGGCGCGGTAAACTTTTATCCGATCGGATTTACCATACAGAACTATAAGGATATGCTGGCGCTCGGAGATCTCGGGCAGGCTTTCATCGTTACGATCTCGCGTACGCTGATCGGTACGGTCCTGATGGTTGTCGCTTCCGCTTTCTGCGGATATCTGGTTACGAAGAAAGAGATGTGGAACAGGAAATTCTGGTACAGATTCCTCGTTATCACGATGTACTTCAACGCAGGTCTGATCCCGGGATACACAAACATGCTGATGCTGGGACTGACCGACAATTATCTGGG
>JAGCSS010000277.1 GCA_017964055.1 Lachnospiraceae bacterium | reverse complement strand
TACACTCGTCAACTGCATTCCGCATGGCCCTGAAATTTGACTCACGATCACGCGGCGAAGGTCATACTTTTGACTTTATACCTCATTGTTCTTGACTTTTTCAACTGCCTTCAATAATGCTTCAGGTGATAAACCTGCAATATCGGCAGCCGGATCAATAGTAATTATTTTCCGAGAGATCATCTCGTAAAGCGTCTTAACGCTTCCTTCCATACGGCCCTGCTCAATCCCTTTATTCACCAGTCTGTCTGCTACTTCGCACATATTGTGTACCTCCTTTTTGTCTGCAAGTATCATCTCGTATCGGTCATCATTCGTAAAAACCGACAATAATTTCAGCACCTCATCAACGTGCTCGATATGCTGAGGGTCATCGGGAACATAGTCTTTATTTCGGCGCCTGTTAGCAAAAAAATTTGCCACGATCCTGAAATCGCTCGTGAATCGGTTAATTTCATCATCCGTCAGCCATGAGATCTCAAACACGTGGAGCCTGTAATCGTTGATATAATCCTCCATGCCTTCCGGGATAGCAAGAATCTCATGCATAGATTTTGCAACGTTCCAATGGTCCTTACCGAAGTAAAGGACGATGGTCAAGACCGGGGAGGGCTTTTCTTTCTTGCGTATCTGGTCCTTATATGAATCGCCGTCATAGCAGAACGCGCGAAAAGGCATAAGGCTGTCAGGGTTTGTCTGATTCTCAAGGCCAAAAATTGCGAGCCGCATATCATGCCTACTCCATTGCTTTGAAAGATCACGTTCGGTCTGGTGCAGCCGCCCACCTGCCGCCTTGTATTGAGACCTGACCTGTCGGTTCTCCAAATCCTCAGGCAGGATTTTCTGTTCCCCTTTGAAAATGAGTCCGTTGATAATGTCGGCAAATACATCGTTGTGATCTGCCAGGAGCCTTTCTGTAATGTCTTTCTCCAAATTGTTACCCTCCTGTGAAACAGTCCACAGGAATATAAAGCAATACACACATTCCTGCGGCTTAGTAAATGAGATTGGTTAAGCAGCGGAACATGTTACTCCAGACAGCAGGCCGCGTCACAAAACAACGTCGGCATGCAAAAGAATTTGAGAGAAATAGAAGTGTTATACTGCTTTCCGATGTCATTATAGCATCGGAAGACAGAAGTGACAAGGTTGATTCTATGGTGAAAACGACGATTTTTTCGAGCAAATCTGTACGAAGTAAATAAAAAGACCTTCCCCTGCGGACCGGGGGAAGACCTTTTTGCCCTGCCGGGTATTCTGCGGGCATCTATTATCCGTTATGTCGTTTATCCTATTTATCGGTATATATCGCCTGATCGTCGCGGACTCCTTGCGATGTCCGGCGCTTTGCGGCGCAGAGAACGGCGCCTGCAAAGATTAAGGCTGCTCCTGCCGCGGCATAAACATATATCAGCCGGTTTGACGTTCCGTATATATCCAGCACGCCCTTGCAGACGGCGCCGACCGTAAGAGTGGCCACACCGCAGTTCCATACCCTGCAGGCCGCCCTGTCGGGAACGCGTAAGCGTCCGGACAGCATCAGTATGCCGGGCAGCAGTCCCAGTACCAGAGGCAGCGCAAAGGCATAGATCATGTAATATGAGTATACTTCATGACTGAACAGTTCGTACACAGCTCCGAACAACGCCGTAAAGCATGTCACAAAGGTATATATGCCAACTGTTTTTTGAATGTGCATCAATGACTCATCCGATGTATACAATATCGCTCACCTTCCTCTCCTTTATTCTCCCTGTGGTAGTGGGATTGTTGATGATGGTCCCGTTGAATACCATGGTCGAAGAACCCCCGCCGTCCAGGTTATATGCGGTTTCTGCTCCAAGCTCTTTCATGAGAGAGGCCAGTTCGGACAGCGACAATCCCTCACTTTCATCCGTTCTGCCATCCGAAACCACAAATATATAGTGCAGATCGTCTATCACGCCTATGGCGGTCCTGGGATTGCTGGCCATGGCTTTTCCCACCTCATCGCCCGCAGTTACGGTTATCTCTCCGTCCTCGATAAGTGATGGACCGAAGGAGAATGCCTGCCAGACGCCTTGCTTTACCAGCGATTCGGCGTCAGCCTCTTCGGGAGAGACTATCTCAAAACTGCCGTCGGCATAAATGCACAGAATGTCGGCATCGCCGCCGGCTTCTCTGTAAACCACCCCGTTTCTTATCACACAGCCATCCTCTCTGGCGCCGTAATAATCTCCGTTTATAGCCAGGATCGCATCGTTGTCCTCAGCTATTTCGGATGTCTTTTCGGTTACGTTTTTGCCGTAGGTACCCCGGGCAAAGGCAGTTTTTAGATACACTGCGCTGCTGAGACTTACATCAGCCACATATACCGCAGTGTTCTCATATTCGTACTCCTTCAGGACGATGTTAATATGCTCGTCACTGTAGCTGCCGGTGGCACCGTCTTCATCGGCGAAAAGCATGCCGGAGCCGTTTTGCGGTTCCTGATCGGCATCCGTGGTGTCTGCATCATCTGTAGCTGTGGTCGTACTCCCGGACGTGTCCGCGGTACTTCCCTTCCTGCTGCGGGATGCATGGCTCTTTGTGTTGTCCGAGCCCCGGCTTTTCTTACTGCCGGAGCTGCTTTGCGCCGTGCTGTCGGAAGTCCCGGAGGATCCGGCCGCATAAGAGCTTTCAGCAGGCTCCGTTGTCGCCGCGGCTTCATCAAACAGCTCCAGATTCATCTCTGTTGCATTCTCGCGATATATGCTTGAGAGCACAAATGTATCCAGCATGACATATGTCGTAAACAGCGTGAGGCAGACTGCAAATACCGCTGTCCATCCGCCGGCTGTCCTGCTGCGCTGCTCGTTGTTTTCGGGAGTTTGATAGGTCATGACAGGTCCTTTCTCATCGACAAATACAAATTTATGCTGTATCAGCCAGCTGAACAGTGACATGGACAGTTCTACCGGAATCTTTGCCAGATAGCCGTTCAGCCCCATGCCTGCCAGCATTTTCAACAGCAGCGTGTTGCAAAGCAATATGAACAGTGCCAGCCCGAAGTACTTTACCGCTGATTTTACCACCGATGCGCTGCTCCTGAACACCAGCCTTCTGTTGAGCGTATAATTGACCGCCGCGCTGACCACTCTGGCTGCAACATTCGAGAATACCAGGACTCCCGTAACGGCGAAAAGCAGGCAGTAAAGCAGATAGTCTATACAGAAGCAGAGAAGGGAAGATCCCGAGAAGCGGATGATCTCCTTGTACACACGATAGGAATCCCGGATGGTGTCAAAATGTGAGGACTCGTTGCCGTTCAGGTATACCGTTTCTATCCAGACCTCATTTATCGGTACATTATCCGCCGCAAGCTTCAGCAGCATGTTCATTTCATACTCGTAACGATCTCCTCCGATCGACAGCATGCGATCCGTCAGCCTGTCGGAAAAGGCCCGCAGTCCGGTCTGCGTATCATATATCCTTTTTTTTCTGGAAAGCATAAATACAAAGCGTGTCACCGTGTTCCCGAAGCGGCTCCGCAGGGGGACTTTTCCGCTAAAGCGTCTGCTGCCAAGAGTCAGAGCCTCTCTGTTGCTCTCGCAGGCGCAGCACACTCTGATCGCATCTTCCGTTCTGTGCTGTCCGTCGGCATCTACCGTCACGACCGTATAAGGTCCGGAATAATTATTTTTGATAAAGCTGAAGGCAGTCTTCAGCGCTGCGCCCTTTCCTCTGTTAACGTCATGATGCAGTACTGTGCAGTATCCTGCTGCTTCGGCAAATATTACGCCGCAGCTTTCTCCCGAACCATCATCTACGATCACTATCTCGAATCCGTTTTCCTTTAACTGGGCAGCCGTCACCAGCATCTCCCTGCCGGGCTCATATGCCGGTATTACTGCGATACGTATGTTGCCGTCCATACAAAGCTCACCTCCTGATGTATCATGATTTGTGTCTTACTATATCGGGAAAGTGTGAAAACGTTGTGAAATCGGTATGAACATCCTGTGTTCCAGTGAACTGCAAAAGTATCTGCCGGCATTTTGATGCTGCAAAAATGGTAAAGCAGCACCCGATATTGCCATTTCTCCTGCCACCAATCAAAATGTGATGATCGTCAAGGAGATATACAAAAGCCTGGTTAAAAGCGCAGAAGCGATAAACTATATACTATCCGAGACGGGATCAGACGTGAGTGAAGAATTGCTGATCTCCGTATCCGACGAAAACAGTGCCACGGATTCTACTCCGGATGCTGTGTTTACAGTCAATATCCTGTGGCCCGACAAAGACGGCTGTGCCCTGATCGCGACGGCCCTCACTGATTTTTTACTTTCCAAGCACATCTATTTGTCCGATATCTACGGGTCTCATTCCATTGTGCAGGTTTCGGGTGATGTGAGTTCATTCAGTGACTATACTTTGAAGACCTCCCAGATATCATATACCAATGCTGTGGAGAATGCCTGCTATTCGCTCGCCTCGATGCGAAATGCCTTTACACCGGAGCAGGCGGAGCTGTATATTGACATGCTCGGAAAATGCGAGTGGGATTCATCCGAAGAACGCGAAAATGCTTCCGGATTGCTCAAAGAGCTTACAACGGCGAGGGAAGACGCGTTTAAAGAGGCACAGTTTAAGGATGCCGAAGCGGCATATTGGGCTGAAGCCGCGGAAATAGAAGCAGAAAAAACTGCCTTTGAGACCGATAAAGCAGCAAAACTCGAGACCCTCACAGCTGAGCTGTCGGCTCTGGAGGAGAAAATGACCGCAACGGTTCCCGGCCCCGTCAGCCCTATCAGACGTGGCATCAAAAACGCTGTTATCGGGCTTTTTCTTGGAGCTTTTCTCGCCGCCGGCGCTTGGGCAATGGCTTTTATCTTTAAAAACCGCGTAGATTGGAATGATGAATTTGAATACAGCTACGGCATGGGACTGCTATGCAAGATACCTCCGGAAACTCCGGCAAAGGAGTTTATAGTGGACAAATGGATCCGCCGCTGGAAGTATCATGACATCAAAGCTTCAAAAGAAGAGGCTCTCCGATTCGGCGCCGCTCAGATAGCCATGCTGATGCAGAAAGACAGTCTAAAAAAACCTGCTCTGATCTCTGCAGCAGATGAATTCGCCGGGCATGACGATATGCTCCGGCTGCGCGACACAGTCGCAGGAATAACAGAAGAGCCGCTTGTCATCGAGGATATACTCGGCGACTCGTCAAACATCGAACAGCTTGCAGAGGCTGACAGCGTGGTAGTATTGACCGGTGCAGGCGTTACCCACCGCCGTGATCTATACAAACTCATAGACCTGCTGAAGCGTCAGGATAAAAAGGTACTGGGTGGGATAATGGTGCCGGCTGCCGCTAAAACTGTAAAATGATCGTCATTATGAAATAACATAAAAACAAACCTCGGGGAAATAAAAGGTCTCCCCCGGTCCGCCGGGGAAGGCCTTTTATTTCAGAAACGATCTTTCTATCAGCGTGCCACGGTAAACACCGTATTTTTCTCAAATATGCCTATCGCAAATGCCATCTTGAAGAATAGCGGCATATTTTCATAGGCCTCAAAACTGGTCCTGGAAAGAAGCTCCTCAACCGTTATCTCCTCAATATAGCCGTAAGGGTTGGCTATAGTGATCTTGTTGTTCGGGATGTCCATACCCACCAGCAGGGAATAGTGCAGCGTCCAGTCGTCGCCGTATTTGGCGGCCCACTCGAATGGCGCGGGGATACCGGCGGCGAGATTATCATACATCAGATCTATCAGCTCGGCGCTGCGCACGTACTTGTGCATGGTCGTTTTGTAATCGGGGAACTGCTTATTCATCTCGCTGCAGAACTTTTTGCCGGTGGACGTAATGACCTTGCCGTACATGTCATAGAGGCTCTTTTCGGTTACACTGCCGCCGCTCCATGCGGAAAACATCTCAATGCACGCATAACCGCATGAAACGTCCTGCGTGATCACCTCTACGCCGTCCACATAT
>JAGCSS010000276.1 GCA_017964055.1 Lachnospiraceae bacterium | reverse complement strand
TTTATCGAGATAAATGACGCTTATTCGACAGGCAGCAGCATCATGACGCAGAAAAAGAATCCCGACATTGCCGAGCTAGTCAGAGGCAAGACCGGCCGTGTATACGGTGCGCTCACCTCGCTGCTCACGACGCTTAAGGGCATCCCGCTCGCATACAATAAGGACATGCAGGAGGACAAGGAGATGTTCTTCGACGCAGCCGATACGGTTCTGGCCTGTGTGCGCCTCTTTGACGGCATGCTCAAGTCCCTCCGCTTCAATAAGCAGATCATGGAGCGCAGTGCCGCGGGCGGCTTTACAAACGCTACGGACGCAGCGGATTATCTCGTAGGCAAGGGCGTTCCTTTCCGCGACGCGCACAGCATCGTGGGACAGCTTGTGCTCTACTGCATCGATAAAAATATCGCGCTCGATGATATGTCGCTCGAAGAGTTTAAGGCCATCTCGCCCGTCTTCGAGAATGATGTTTACGACGCCATCGCCATTTCTACATGCGTTAACAAACGCAATACGATCGGCGCTCCCGGTCCCGAGGTCATGAACCGGACCATCGCGGCATACCGGGATTATCTCGACAAACAATAAGCCTTTTCGGGGGATACGGCTTATTTGTTTAGTATATTAGGGGAATCCGCCTTCAGGCGGAAAGGAAGGAGTTATGATGAAAAAGAAAATTGCATTACTGCTGGCATTCGTGATGCTCACAGCACTCGTCGGATGCGGCAAAAAGAACAATGAACAGCCGGCAAATGACATTACGTCAACCGAGGCACCTGCACTCACTAAAACCGATGGCGGAACTGCCTTGACCGACACACCCGTGACCGCCGTGCCCACACCAAGCGATGTCCCTCAACCTACAGAAACTCCCGAGCCCACGGATGAGCCCGCTCCTACCGACGAGCCTCAGGCAGGCGACACAGATAATATCGATGACGATACCTTAAAGCTCCTCACTGCCTACAATAACAAGATCGATGATCTCGTTTGGGAAAGCGGTGACAGTTACTACCATTTCCGTTTCTCACTCGGCCGCATCGATGATGACGACATACCCGAGCTCATCACTTCTTACGGCGGAACGAGCGGTGATGTGGGCTTCATCTACACTTACAAGGATAACGGCAGCGTTGACTGGGTCGGCAATATCGGTTCTTACGGATCGTTTCGATATCAGCCCGGACAGAATTATGTTGTAGCCGAAAGGAGCTCAACAGAACAGAGCTCGATCGAATTCTACAGCATGGACGACACTAAGACGCTCGTTCTCGGCACCATGCTTTATGCCGAGTATCCTTCGGACGAGGAAGCTTATTATTACATATACGAAAATAATGAGGATACCGAAGTCGATATGGAAACCTTCTTCGCCAGGATGAATGAACTGGATCCCGGCATGGATCCCGAAAACGATCAGGGATATTTCGGCTACTACTACGACGGCGCACAGCCCTATGCAGATTATGTGCTTACCGACAGGATCGGCATACTGTACGGCATGTATGAGGCAGCCATGGCAGGTGAGAATTACGGCGGCAATCTTCCCGCTGCATTCGCGGATCTGGCCGGTGACTGGGGCCTTAGAGAGTACTTCACCTATAACACTTCCGACGCCACCGGCAATTCCTCATCCTATTCCGAAGAAGACGCCAATGCGCGTGTATTCGTCAATGATGACAGCTTTTATATCAGAGTCGATGAAGTCGATGAAAGCGGTCTCGACATAGAGTTCACGCTCCTTAGATCCACTTATTTTGCTCCTTCGCTTCGCGACGATATGATGAACAACGATTACTGCTACAGAGCCACCGGAGTCGACGGCGTAAATGTATTCCCGATCTATATTTCGGATTATACGGACGCTGACGGGAAAACCACACTCGAAGTCCTGCTGATCGAAACCCTCGAAGACGGCAGCGAACTGCAGTATCATTTCGAGTTTGACCGTGACCATGTATATTAATCAATAAACATAAAAAAGCCCTGCCCCGGTTTCCCGGAACAGGGCTTTAATTCTACCCGCAAGGAGTCACATTGTCTTAAAGCTTAAACTTGTTTACGATGTCAACCAGGCTGTCCGCATCGGACTTGCTGTTCTGAGCGAGTCTCTCGATATCGCCGGTGATCCTGCTGGTTTCTTCGTTCTTCTGCATGATCTCATTAACGCCGTTGCTGTTCTCCTCTGATGCCGAGGTAACCGCAGCAACCTCTCTCGCGATGCCGTTAACCGAATCACCGAGGGACTCCATAGCCTTACCGATCTCATCAACGGTATCACGGATATTGCCGATACCCTCACCGTACTCACGGCTCTGCTCAGCAAAGCCTTCGTAGGTCTCGGTAACGTCCTTCTTAATGTAATCGGTGAGCTTGTTAACCTGAGCCTTAACGTTATCAACCGCTGTATTGGACTCATCAACGATCTTCTGGATGGTCATCGCGGTATCCTTCGACTGGTCGGCCAGCTGACCGATCTCACCGGCTACAACCGCGAAACCGCGTCCCGCCTCACCTGCGCGTGCAGCCTCGATCGAAGCGTTAAGTGAAAGCAGGTTGGTCTGCGATGTGATATCCATGATCGCGTCTGCGAGCTCATTGATCTTCTTAACGGCCTCAAGGCTTTCCATAGCGCTCTGCATAGCCGCAAGAGTCTGGTCCATGGTCCTCGCATTGGCCTCGATGTTCTCGTTAACCTTATCGTTCATGCTCTTGGCATTGCTGATAAGCTGTTCGGAATTCTCCTCACCGAGCTTAACCTTATCTCCTACCTCATTGACCAGCTGAACGATCTTATTGATCTCATCCTCAACCATCCTGACGGATGCTGTGGTCTGCTCGATACCTGACGAGAAATGCTGGGTGATCGATGTATTCTCATTGGCAACGTCAACAAGGATCTTCGATGTCTTATCGAGATCGGCTGAGCTCGAATTGAGCGAATCTGAGCTGCTGCGCAGTACGCCGACAGCATTCTTCAGCATATCAACAACGTCAAATGTGGCGTTGGCCAGCTTACCGATCTCATCATCTTTCTTTCTGTACTTCTCGATGTCCTCACCTACATTAAGGTTGTAATCCGCAACCTCGCTCAGCGCATGCTGAACCTTTGTAAGAGGATCGAGCATTCTCTTGATGATGAATGTGAGCAGAACGCCGATAAGAATGATAACAACTACCGCAATGGTAAGGATCTGCGCCGCTGCCGACTTAGCCTCAGCATAGAGATGTCCGGTATCCGAAGCAACAAACAGGAGCCAGCCGTACTCAGGCAGATATCTGTAAGTACCGAGCATCTCGGCACCCTTGTCGTTTTCAAAATTGATCATATCGGTCTCAGGGATCGAGCCGCTGCCGTCGCCGAGAGTTACAGCCAGATCATACATGGGACCTGATTCAAGCGTGGTCGTGATCAGGCTTGCGTCGGTATCGTAAATAACAGTAGCCGAGCCGTTTCCGATAGTTACCAGCTGAACCTTCTGATCGGGACCGAGATCGATCGAACCGAGCAGCTCGGTGATCTTCTGTGTGGTAACGCCGAGAGCCGCATAACCGCCGGGCTGTCCTGCCGTTGTATACAGCGATTTCATGAACAGCAGCGTAACATTCTGTGTTGCAGGTGACGCGATCGCCATCATGGAATACTGGGGGTTGGGAGGATCCATAAAATAGAACTGCTGGATCATGCCTACGGTCTCCGCATCGTTCTGATATCCGACGAGCTCAGGCATATTGTGGATACGGCATACACCGGGGTAATCGGTAAACAGCAGACTGTCGAGGAAAGGAATGGTCGCCGACATAGCTTCGGTGAACTGCTGAGCCTTTACCTGCAGATCGGGATTGACCGAATCATCGATCAGTGCCTTAACATCACTGTTGATCGTGTACGAGTCTATAACTCTGTACTGCTGGTCAACATACTCTCTGATAGTCTCTGTCTTTGAATCAACGATAGAGGTAAGTGTGGAAACGGAATTCTTTTCCATAATGTTTCTGATACGGGTCGCGGAAACCGCAGCCTCGGCCAGAATACCTATCAAAGCTATCGCAGCGACCAGACAGCTTATCTTAACAAATAAACTTCTGGTGAAAAAATAGCCCTTCATGTAGTGTCCTCCTGTTTTCGTGTAATTGATATAATTTTAGCTCGCCTTACACGCAATGTCAAGGCGAGCTACATATTTTTATGATATATTCACATATGTTACACGTTTCGTGATATTTGGATGGCTTTAAACAGTCCTTTTCTACATGATATAAAAACCTATCGGATCACTTGGTCACACTCTCGGCTATCATTCTGGACACAAGAGTCAGGAAATGCAGCTCCTCGTCCGACCACTTTCGGCTGTCTGCCGTATCACGCCTGGTCAGTCTCTCAAAGCATACCAGAGCATCTATTATGCCCTTATTTGTGTGCGCAAATACAGCGATATCCTTTACTCCGTTGCTTTTAAGCCGGTCATGTATGTCACTCAGATATATCGGCTGATCGTAAGCGAAGGCGATCTGACAGATGCCGTACTTATCGAGAAGTCCCTCTGCTTCTTTCCTCTTAAAGCCGGCCAGAGACTGTACGGGAGGCTCATTCAGCCCGTAAAACTCCAGAAGAGAGAGTTCTTCCCCGGTATAGATGGAAAGCCTCTCCATGCCGTACAGCGGAAG
>JAGCSS010000275.1 GCA_017964055.1 Lachnospiraceae bacterium | reverse complement strand
AACCGAACTGTGCGAAGCTCTGCAGCTCGCGGTACTGCGAGTAGATCAGCTTCAGTGTTCCGGCAACCTTCTTCATTGCCTTGATCTGCGCGTTGCCGCCTACTCGGGAAACGGAGATACCGGGGTTAACCGCAGGCATAACGCCCGAGTGGAAGAGCTCTGTCTCAAGGAAGATCTGACCGTCTGTAATGGAAATAACGTTTGTCGGGATGTATGCCGAAACGTCGCCTGCCTGCGTCTCGATAACGGGAAGGGCGGTAAGAGATCCGCCTCCGTGTGCCTCGTCGAGTTTTGCGGCACGCTCAAGAAGTCTCGAGTGGAGATAGAATACATCGCCGGGATAAGCCTCACGTCCGGGCGGACGACGGATAAGCAGAGAAAGTGCACGGTATGCAACCGCATGCTTACTCAGGTCGTCGTAGATAACGAGGACGTGCTTTCCCTTGTTCATGAAATATTCGCCCATGGCACAGCCCGAGTAAGGAGCAATGTACTGGAGAGGCGCTGCCTCCGAAGCACTTGCGGCTACAACGATGGTGTAGTCCATGGCGTGATTCTTCTGAAGATTCTCAACCAGTGTCGCAACTGTCGAACGCTTCTGTCCGATGGCAACGTAGATACAGATACAGTTCTTGTCTCTCTGGTTGATGATGGTATCGGTGGCGATGGTAGTCTTACCTGTCTGACGGTCACCGATGATAAGCTCTCTTTGTCCGCGTCCGATGGGGATCATGGAGTCGATAGCCTTAATACCTGTCTGAAGGGGCTCGAAAACCGACTGTCTTTCGCAGATGCCGGGAGCCTTGCTCTCGATGGCGCGGAACTCGGTCGTCGCGATGGGACCCGCACCGTCGATGGGCTGTCCGAGTGCGTTAACGACACGTCCGATCAATGCTTCGCCGACCGGTACGGAAACGACCTTGCCGGTACGCTTTACTGTCTGCCCTTCAGCAATATTTTCACCTGAGCCGAACAATACTACGGAAACGCTGTTCTCTTCGAGGTTCTGGGCCATGCCGAAGCTTCCGTCCTCGAACTCGAGCAGCTCGCCCGCCATGGCGTTGATCAGGCCGCTGGCGCGTGCGATACCGTCACCGACGTTAAGTACGGTACCGGTCTCGTCCTGACGGATCGAATTCTCATAGTATTTTATCTGACTGCGGATGACTTGGGATATTTCTTCGGGTTTTAATTGCATAAGTCCATTCCATCCTTAAATTATTATTTCGTCGAGCTGCCTGGACATGCCGTTAAGACGACCGAGAACGGTTCCGTCAAGCTGCTTTCCTTCGAGCTCTACCTTAATGCCTGCGAGTACCCTGGGATCGAGCTTCTGGGTGAGGGAAACGGTCTTTCCGCTCATCTCGCCGAGCTTCTCCTCAAGGCTGCTCAGCTGTCCGTCGCTGAGAGCAACGGCGCTGGTAACAACTGCTTCTGCGATATTGTGATCCGCATTGTAGCGCTTCTTGTACGCTTCCGCGCAGCCTTCGTATTCACCGAGCATGCCGCGGTCGCATAAGAGCTTCAAAAAGCTCACAAAATATCTTTCACAAGCCGTGCCGAACGCCTTCTCTATCAGGCCGATGCGTTCTTCTCTTTTGATGGAGGGTTCGCTTAAGAGTCGTAAGTAATCCTGGTTTTCTCTGAAAATCTCGCGGACCTCAAGCAAATCCTTCATGATGGGTTCAGTGAGCTGTTCTTCGGCAGCGAGGTCATACAAGCTGCCTCCGTATACTCCTGCACGCTCTGTCATAGTATTTGCTCCTTCTGCACTCTTGTGCCGGCATAAGCATTATGCCTTTCCTACATTTTCAATAAATTCGTCGATCAGTTTTGCGTGATCCTTCTCGCTGATCTCGCGCTCGATAACCTTGCCGGCGATCTCCATAGCCATGCTTCCGATCTCGCCTTTCAGCTCGTTAACGGCCTTGCGGCGCTCCTGAGCGATATCAGCTTCGGCTTTTGACTTCATGGCGATGGCCTGCTCGTTAGCCGCCCTGATGATCTCGTCGCTCTGTGTGGCGGCGTTCTTCTGGGCAGTGGCTAAGATCTCGCCAGCCTTGTCTTTTGCCTGCTGCATGTTCTTCTCATAGCTGCTCTTCAACTCCTCTGCGGCAACCTGATCGGCCTCGGCCTTACGGATCTTTTCGTCCGCAAGCTCCTGGCGCTTCGCGAGCATCTCGCGAATGGGCTTGAAGAGGAACTTCTTAATGAGAAGCATCTGAATGAACAAGTTACAGATCTGCGCGATAAAGGTCCACGGAGCGACCGAAACCAGATCCTGCGTAGCAGTCTCTGCTAAAAACGGTATGTTGAATAACACGTCCTTAAACCTCCTCTATAAATGCGATGATTCTTAGTTACCGTTGAGGCTCATCATCCGAGGCGGTTGAGGAACATACCGGGTGCAACGAAGATCAGAAGCATACCGGTAACGAAACCGTAGATACCTGTTGTCTCTGCGATCGCGCAGCCCAGGATCATGGTAGAGGTAACATCACCCTTGCACTCGGGCTGACGTCCGATAGCTTCAAGAGCCTTTGCAACCGCATTTCCTTCACCGATACCGGGGCCGATACCTGCGATAAGAGCAAGTCCCGCTCCGATTCCACAACCTGCAAGTGCAATACCTTTTGCCAGTATTTCCATAAAATAAATCCTCCTAAAAATGATGTGATTAAATAATTACCAAGATCATGCTTCGGCCGCGTTGGCGATATACATCGTTGTCAGCATGCAGAAGATAAATGCCTGCATGACGCCGGTGAACCAGTCGAAGTAAACCGAAAGGATAGCCGGGATACCGACATCCAGGATCGGGATCTGTGAGAGCAGTGCTCCCACGGCGCCGGGCAGAAGCCCGAGCAGTTTTGAGCTTGCTACGGCAAGCGCTGTGTACATCAGGCCGTTGATTACGACACCGGATAAGATGTTTCCGAAATGACGGCCGGCCATACTGATCGGTGTCGACAGCTCGGAGAGCATATTAAAAGGGGTCATGATGACAATAGGTTCGGTAAATCCTTTCAGATAACCGCCGAGTCCGTTCGCCTTGATCTTTTGCCTGGTGATCATAATGAATACTACGATCGCCCATGCCGCCTCGGTGTTCAGATCGGCCGTAGGGCTCCAGACACCGAACAGACTGATCAGATTGGATACGAGGCTCGTCGCGAACAACGCGGCGACAAACGGTACCATGTAGGCGAACTTCTCACCCATATTGCCTATTACAAACTTATCCGCCATCTCAACGAGCATTTCGGCAAACGCCTGCTTCTTTGAGATCTTCTCGACTTTGAGTCCTCTGGTCAGCCAGATGCACAGCAGCGTGATGATCAGCATGACTACCCAGCTGATTATCAGTGTGTCCGTGATCCTTATCCGTCCGAGCAGAGGAAAATCATATGGGATCTCAAATCGGATTTTGGGGCCTGTAATACTTAGTTTGTCCATTTACCAGTACTTCACCTCCTGTCCTAGAGAATAAGATATCTAATAAATTTATGTTAGCAAATTTATTACGAAAGTAATGAATACTCCTTAAAGGAGCTGTGCCGGCGCTCAGCCGTTTTCCGACTGCGACGCGTCAGGTCCGTTATCTGCGGGCTGAGCTTCGGGAGCGGGTGCGGTCGGGGTCTTCAGATCCTTGCGGAAGATGCCGTAGATCTTGATGCCGAGGCTCGGGAAGAAAATGGGGATGATGCCTGCCGCTGCGTTAAAGCAGGGAGCGAATATTGCGACGACGATCCATATGCACTGGATGCCGAGCCTGCGCGAATAGCTGAGACGCATCATCTTGGTCGCCTGATCGCGGTCCTCCATCGCTGCGACCTTCTGGACCGTCAGGGCCATCAGGAAGAAATTGAGGAAAGCGACCGCTCCTCCGCAGATACCGCCGAGGAAAACCTTATAGTCGAGCGGGACCTTGTCCGGGATTATCAGATGTAATATCGTAAAAACTATCAGCATCAGCGCTACGCCGATGATCGTGATGATGAGAACGTTCCTGGTTTCTTTTTTAACTGCGGGCTGTAACATAAATGATCTGTACTCCTCCGGACCGCGTCATGTGTGGCGGTTGAAGCCGATTTTGCGCTTGTCCTTGTCCTTTTTGCTCTTTGCTGATTCCGAGAGGAAAAACTTGTATCCCGTCATAAACGAGGCACCGATCCCGAGTATGAAGCCCGGAATGAAGATCCACTCGCCAATACCGGTTTTATTGCATAAAAACACGCAGCCCAGTATGCAGAGCAGGATGGGTGTGATGAGCGATAACCCGAGCTGCGTCAGCCAGGAGAGCTGCTTGGCGATTTCGGAGATATATTTACGTCTTTTCTGCTGTTTCTCATCCATCGTGAATTCCCTTACACATAAGATGCATCGTCTTACGATAATGCAATTCGGCGGCAGTACAAGTTCCGTAACGGAAGAAATAAATCTACATATACATTATAGTGATATCGTGTGGTAAATACAACCGAAAACCACAAAAATACACGATAGTGGGCGCGATCGACACCGCCTGGTCCACGAAACATGTAATAACGACTCGAATTTGTAAAATTATAACATGAATGCGGTAAAAAAGCAACACATTTATGAATATTGAGGGCAAAAAATCAAGAAAAACATATTTAATAAAGCATCACACTTTAGGCGCAAAAGTGTTATAATAAAACGGAATATAGGTAAGTGCGGAGGTTTGCGCTATGTGGATCGTGCTTTTGGTGATCGTTATCATCCTTGGTCTGGTGTGTTTCCTGGTCGCGCCCGGCAGGGGCTGCGAAAAAACAAGACAGGACTTTTATCATCTGAATCTGGCTCATCGCGGTCTGCATACCAAGGATAAAAAGGTGCCCGAGAACTCGCTGGCGGCGTTCGGGCGGGCGGCGGATGCCGGATACGGCATCGAGCTCGACCTGCAGCTGTCAAAGGATGAGCAGATCGTCGTGTTCCATGACGATACGCTGAACCGCGTATGCGGCATAGACGGCAGGGTTGACGCCTACACCTATGAGGAACTGTGCAATTTCCGCCTCTGCGGCACCGACGAGAAGATACCGCTTTTCTCGGAGGTCCTGGAACTCGTGGACGGCCGAGTGCCGCTGCTCGTCGAGTTTAAGAACGGCCCGAAGAATAACCTGCTCTGCAGCAAGACTTTGCCGATGCTGCGCGCATATAAGGGACTTTTCTGCATCGAGAGTTTTTCACCGTTTATCGTGCAGTGGTTCCGGAAGAATGCTCCCGATATCCTGCGCGGACAGCTGGCAGGGCCCTACTCGGACATGAAACAGGAGCTGCCCGGATGGCAGGCGTTCCTGCTGTCCAACTGCCTGCTGAACGTCATCGCGCGTCCGCATTTTATTGCTTACAACGTTAAAAAGACATCGCTCACGGTCAGGCTCGCCGAGGCTTTCGGCGCGATGAGAGCGGTCTGGACCGTGCGCCCCGACGGCGATATCGAGGGGCTCAAAAAGAAAAACGAGGTGCTGATATTCGAGCTCTACGAACCGGAGATACGGTTCTGATTATATGAAAGGCAAGCAGTATTTGACGAAGGCGAATCTGCGAGTGCCTGAAACGAAGCGAAAGGATCTGTATGGGTGAACTGTACGAAAAGTATCTGAAATATATGAACGAGAGCCTGATCCTAGCGGTGGCGAGCAATCCCGCGGTTAAGGATACGGCGCTTCCGTCGCGGCTTAAAGTAAAGCCCGTATCCGTAAAGGGCGTTACCCTTTT
>JAGCSS010000274.1 GCA_017964055.1 Lachnospiraceae bacterium | reverse complement strand
GATCGCCACGGAATTGGCCGTGAGTCCGACCACGGCTTTAAAGCCCGCAAGAAGTACATTTGCGATAATACCCGTGATGCTCGTTCTGATTATGGTCGAGTTGCGGTCGTTGTTCCCTGCCATGATACTGTTCCTCCTTTTTCTGATGCCGCACGGCTTTGCGCCGATAGATACGTCTTATACCTTTCTGACATACAGCTTTACCGTAAAGCCGTTGTCATTGTAGCATTCCATGCCGCCGCCCTGCTTTTCCATATATGTTTTGACCAGATACAGACCGAGTCCGTATCCGGCTTTCTCCGCCGAATTACTGCCGCGGTAATACTTTCCGACGATCAGCGGCAGCTCCTCCTCGGGCACGCCCGGCCCCGAGTCCTTAACGGTGATCTCAACAAACTCCCTGCCGCCCGCCGCGGCAATCCCCGAAAGTCCGAAGGCTACGTGTATATCCGTGCCCGCGTATTTAAAGGAATTCCCGACCACATTGTCGATGACCTGCTCCATCCTGAGCTTATCCATATAAACGAGGCACTCGGGGATATCATTGTCAAAAATGATATTGCCGTAGTCACGCACACCCTCAAAAAAACCGCGGATCCTGCCCGATTCGCACTCGGTGACATCGACCCTGACTTCTTCGAGGTCATCTATATTCGCATGCAGCACGTTCTCGACCAGTTTGTTGATGGTCTCGATCTTGGCCGATATGCATCCGAGCTTTTCCATGATGCTGTCCGTCTGCTCCGTCCTGGGACTGTTCTGCCAGATCATCTCGAGGACCTCGCAGGTCGCCTTGATCGTAGCAACCGGAGTCTTAAGGTCGTGACTGAGCTCCGCGACCATCTCGCGTTTTGCCTTTTCAGCGGCCATCTCGCGTTCTTTCGCGATCTTCAGTTCCTCTCGCATCATATCGAAGCTCTCGACAAATGAATCGCTGCCGTTGCCGTGCCTGATCGGCAGCGCGATATCAAGATTGCCCTTTGATATCTCGGTCGCAAAAGCCTCCAGTTCCCTGATCGGCCTGATCTGGGTCCTGTAAAAAAGATAAAACAGCAGATAACCTCCGATGAACAGCACCAGCCAGACAATGCACAGCCACTTAAGTATCTCGGCTCTTCCGGCATCGATCGAGGCAACTATATTGTCCCGTATCGTCTTATATATCCTGAGTTCTTCGTCGCTGTAAGCATCGACCGTCCCCATGTTGAAGGAATAGTTCCTCACGATCGTGACCAGCACCGCAAATACCGCGAGCATGATCACCGTATATGCGATCAGCGCATTTTTGATCTGCTTCATAGATTATACTTCCAGCATATATCCCGTGCCCCATACCGTCTTGATCAGCCTGGGCTCATTGGGATTTTCTTCGAGCTTTTCCCTGAGTTTCCTGATATGCACGTTCAGTGTGGCATCGGAATAAAACGTGTCCTTCCATACCTCCTCAAACAGCGTATCCTTTGCGACAATGGTGTTCCTGCGCTCGTAAAGACACTTGAGCAGGGCAAACTCCTTGGCCTTAAGGCTTATCACATTGCCCTTCAGTATCACCGACATCGTGGGCTCGTCCAGGCAGAAATCCCCGTCCTTTTTGCCCGCGCGGTCCTCTGTCAGGTTTTTGAGCTGCTCCGCGCGCTTCAGGTTGATCTTGACCTTCGCCAGGAGAACGGCCAGGCTGCAGGGCTTTTTGATATAGTCGTCGCCCCCAGTGCTCAGTGCCACGAGCACATCGTCGTCGCTCTGTCTCGCGCTGATGAACAGGATCGGAAGATTGTACTTCTCCCTGACCTTTTTGCAGATATCAAAGCCCGAACCGTCGCCGAGATTGATATCGAGCAGCATCAGGTCGACCGTATTCTTCTCCAGAAAATCATAGCATGCCTTTGTGCCGGTCACATATTCCGTTGAGATCTCAAACATACGGAAGTATTCGGCCGTCATCTTGGCGAGCTCTTCTTCGTCATCAACTATCAGACAGTTATAGTGCATGGCATTCTCCTTGCGCAAACCCTTTTATATGATTTTATCCTTATCTCAAAAAAGTGTCAAAGCAATCTCGCGCCGAGACTGCCCTGACACAAAAAATATCTTTCTGCTCCCCTTTATTAACCCGTGTTACTCCTCTGTGATCATCTCGACTGGCCTCAGCTTTCTGACTCTCAGGCCTGCGGCTGCCGATGTCATGAGCGCCACGGTCACGATGCCCGCCACCGCGATGAGCACGTTTACGGGTGAAACCCCGAAGTCGATCTTTTTGATCGCAAACATCGAGAATATCGCCTTTACCAGGCCGCTGCCCGCCGCGGGAGCCGAAAAACCTCCGATGACCGCCCCGAGCAGTATCGCTGGAATGTTTGAGAGCATGATCTGTACGATCATCCCTCCGCTCGTCTGCCCGAGCGCCTTTGAGATTCCCATGCTGCGCCACTCACGGCTTATTTTCGTGCGGATGACCAGCGACTCGACGAACGCCACGATGATCACGGTCAGCACGATGATAACTATGCAGACTGCCTTGAGCGACATGTTTACGGTCTGAATGGTACTTTCCATCGTGGAATATATGTCACTGTGCTTGAACTTTACCCTATCGCCGTCGATGTGCGCGTCGATCCTGCGGCAGATCTCGTCATATGAGATCCCGTCCTTTGCGGTAACGTAATAGTTATAGCCGGCGGAAATATCCCCGCTTATCAGCTTTTTGGCGCCGTCAATGCGCATGTAGATCGTCCTGCCCATACGCTCCATTCTCTGGTTGATGCCCGTTACCAGATAATCGGCTTCCTTGCCTGCGTATTCGACAGTGACCACATCGCCGACCTTTGCGCCCAGATCCCCGGCGATACCGCCCGTGATCAGTATCTCATTATCGGTCTTCGGATACCTGCCCTCAAGGAGCAGCGTGTATCTCGTATTGTCCATATCATCCACGGCATAGCAGAAATTCATCTTATTTTTGCCGTTATAGCTGATGGTGGGTTCAAATCCGATATAGGTGAGGACATTGTCGACGCCGTCGACTTCACGCAGTTCATCCGCGATATCCCCCGGAGTTGTCTGAACGATCCAGTCTGTTCCCATCTCAAACGCCATCATGTTGAGCAGACTCTGGGGTTTCAGGACAAAATTCTCCACGAGACCGAATCCGATGAGCGTAGCTATAACCAGTATCGCTGAAATAAATACCATCGCGATATTCCTTCCGAGGCCGCCGAAGGTATCCTTAAGCGACATAACGGCCGTCACCGGAAGCGGTGTTTTGTCGAATGGGAAGAAATTCTTTTTGTAGTTGTGCGTGCCGAGTCCGCCCCTCAATGCGTCGAGAACGGTAAATCTCCTGTACGCGCTGCTGAGCCGTATGCTGAAAAGCGCCATGGCTCCCACGATACCGATAAATGTGACCGCGGCGACCGCAATATCCGCAGGCTGGTTCCATGTAAGGCCCAGCACGGAGCTGACTATATTTCCGAACCTGTCAAAGGTCAGTGCTCCGGCCGTAATGCCTGCCGCAGCGCCTAAAGCTGCGACCAGTGTGATCTGCAGCACGAGAGAAGTCCTCAGTTCCCTCACGGTATACCCGCTCGCCTCAAGGATGCCCGTAGCCTTCATGTTCCTGCGGATATAGTTTTTGATGCTGAAGGAAACGATCACCAGCGAGATGATGAGTATGATGACCGCAAATATGATCACCAGCGACATTATTATCTGCGGAAAGAAAGCCGAGCCGCCCTTCATGAAATCCCAGTTCGCGAGCAGGTAGTTGTTATAATTCTTTGTCGGATCCGCTTCCAGGTACGCGGAAAGCGACTCCTTGTATCTGCCTGCTATATCAGCCTCGAGATTCGAGGTATCATAATCCTTTTCAAAAGTCGATCTGTCTGCAATCCCCTTATGGAACCACCCTTTTCTGACAGTATCGGGGTACTTCCGGGTGAATTCATCTATGGCTTCTTCAGACAGCTGCACCGAGTAGGCCGTGATATTCATCGTCGTGCAGAAATACGGGTCTTCGATATAGCCGGCCACGCGCATATCATAGATATCGTCGCCGAATTTCAGCTGCATCACGTCTCCGACCGCGAAAACGGTCTTCAGATTGTACGGCAGCAGGATGTCGTATTTACCGTACGCGATATCGGGCGCTCCGATCTTCATGATCGTCTTTTCCAGACCGATCTGCTCAGCGTAGAACTCGTAGTCCGTAAACTTATCGTCTCCGCGCTTCCTGTAATCGGTGATGAAATTGAGCGCGGGAGTTGCCTCGTAGGCCTTTATGTGTTCATCTTCGGTGATCGCCTTCTCAGCGGAATCCTTCTCGGCTGCGGTGTCGTAACTGAAAAGCATTATATCCGCTCCGTTTATGGCTTTATGCCTGTCATCGAGCACGCGCCCGAGCCCGAAGAACGCCGACGCACAGTCGAAGATCAGAAACGCCGTGATAAAGGTCATGATGAAGAACGTGATCATGTCTCCCTTCTGCCTTTTTATATTATTCTTCGCGATAAAAAATAATCTGTACATAATCCGATTCCCCTGTTTTACCAGCCCTGCTCCTGCAGGAAATCCTTGAGTTTTCTGTGTCTTTCGATCGCCCTTTCCTGCGAGGGATTGGTCTCATCCTTATAGTCACCAGCGTATTCGCCGAGATCGAGTTCATCCGCGATCACGCCGTCCGCGAGGTAAATGATCCTGTTGCCGCGTTCGGCCGCCTTGATCGTGTGCGTGACCATCACAATGCTCTGCCCCTGTCTGTTGAGGTCCGAAAGAATATCGAGTACATTGCTCGTATTCTGTGAATTGAGCGCTCCTGTGGGTTCGTCCGCAAAAAGTATCTCCGGATCGTTGATCACGCCCCTGACTACTGCTACTCTCTGCTGCTGCCCGCCAGAGAGCTGCGTCGGGAATTTCCTGTAATCATTCTCCGATATCTCTACCCTGCCGAGCAGGTCCTTTGCCTTTGCAGCGAGCGCCCTGCGGTCCTTGGTCTTTAACAGTCCGCTGATCATCACGTTGTCGAGCGCGCTCATTGAGTCATTCAAGTAATTCTGTTGGAAAACGAAACCCGCATGAGCGCGCCTGAAGAGTGCCAGTCTGTCGTTCGAGAACTTCGATATCTCGATGCCGACCGATCCGTCACTGCTGCCGGAACCGGATACACCGATATCCTTACCGCTCCCGCTCTTTTTATCTTCGTTCCCAACAAAATAAGTTATCGTTCCGAGCGAAGGCCTGTCCATGCCCGAGAGCGCATAGAGCAGCGTGCTCTTGCCCGATCCCGAGTTGCCCATTACTACTGTGAAATCTCCTTTGTATACCGTCAGATTAAGGTTCTTCAGCACATGCTGCTGAACCGTTTCGTTTGAAAATGTTTTTGATAGATCCTTTGCGGTCAAAACCGCTTCCTTTGTCTGTGACATATTGTTTCTCCTTTCAGACATTCGTTGTTCCTTTGTACGAGGATAATATACCGCATCCCGGAGCGGAAGTCTTAACCTGTATCTTGTCGGATCCTTAACTGTTTCTAAAATGAAAACTGCGAAAAATAAAAAAGGAGAAGAGCTCTCGCTCTCCTCCTTCGCTGCGCAGCAAAAACAACTTCCTCAGAGCGCCGGCATTACCCTGCCGCCGCTCACGGGGATATACGCTCCGGTCGTAAACGAAGCGAGGTCCGATGCCAGGAAAACCACCATGTTGGCTATTTCTTCATCGGTTCCCCTGCGTTTCAGCGGAACGGTCTTATCATAATCGGGGATGACCTCGGTATGCTTTTGACGGTCATTGTCACTGATCGTCCAGCCGGGAGCGACCTGATTGACCGTGATCCCGTATTCACCGACCTCCTTCGCCAGGACTCTTACGATGCCGTCCAGACCGCGCTTCGCGGATGTATACGCACTGCACCCGTCCTCTGCCAGCGCGGCGCACTCTGTGTTTGTGCACACGATGCGGCCCCATCGCTGTTCCTTCATATGCGGCAGGAATGCCTTCGCCATGTATACGGTCTGCATGACACAGCTCTCAAACTGACTGTAATAGTCCCCCGGATCCTGGTCCTCCAGACGTTTCCAGTCGAATTGAATGACTGCGTTGTTTACGATCACGTCGGGAAGCTTAAAGTCCTTAGCTATATTCTCTTTCATTTTCTGCACGGAGGCTGCGTCCGTTATATCTGCCTGAACGATGTATGCCTCTCTGCCCATGCCCTTTATCTGCCTGCAGAGTTCTTCCGCTTTTTCGGAATTCCCGTGATAATGTATGATCACATCGGCATTGCATTCGGCGAATTTCATTGCCATCACGCGGCCGAGCTGGCCTGACGCACCGGTGATCAATACAGTTCTGCCCTTCATATCGAGATTCAGCATATTATTCTATCCTCCCCTTACTCCTCATACAGCTTCAGTATCTCCGCCTGCGCGTCCGGATACAGGTCCGCGTTGTGGACCTGCTCGATCTCGAAGCTTCCGTCGCCCTTGAAGTAATATCTGGTGAAGCCTCTGATCAGCCTGTCGCTGCGCTTTGTTGTGACCATGTTGTAGCTCGAATAGCCCGAAGGCACGTTGTAGGACAGGATCACGCCCTTATAGCTCAGGACAAAATCGTTGACGTGGTCGTGGCCGCTGACAAAGAGATCCGTCGAGCCGGCTTTGAGGATAGCATCAAAGAAATGGCTGTTGTGGCCCGAGCAGCAGATCGTCTCGCGGCGCTGGCCCATGATGATGTAGTCGCCGTTCTCGTTCTTAACATTGTAAGCCGGAACGTCCGATGTCGGTTCGGTCTCGCCCGTAATCTCGTTGTACGCGATAGTATACTCGGGCAGCGGGATGTGGTCGAATACCGTTGACTTTATACGCCTGCCCTCGGCTGCATCGATCGAGGCGACGGTCTCGCTGTACCACTTTATCTGGCTGTCTTTGACGTAGTCATAGTCGTTGTGGTCCTTGTCATCGAATTCGGCGTCATACTTGATCATGTCTTCATCACTCATATACGCGCCGCCGTCGATAAAGTAGAGCGAGCGTGTAACGCCCTTCGAATTCGCGAGGTTAATGACGTGATTGCCTGAACCCCATACCTTCTCACCATCGGCGGTGCGCTTCGTCCCCGCTTCGATCAGGCAATGATCGTAGGACGCGAATACCCTCACCATGTACGGGCGTGTATCGCTCCAGAAATTGTCGCCTTCATGGTTTCCGAGCACCAGATCCCAGTAGACTCCCAGCTTCTCCATCACGCGGGCGAGCTGCCTGACTCT
>JAGCSS010000273.1 GCA_017964055.1 Lachnospiraceae bacterium | reverse complement strand
GCTTGCGTTCGTTTTCGGTCGTGAGATCGACGAGCTTGCCGCGTTCTTCCTCGAGAGCGATGTCATTTTTGACCTTTTCCGCAGCGAGCTGAGCCTGCTTCTCCTGAAGCATCTTTTTTGTTTCCATTTCCTTTTCCCTGCGCTGCTTGTCCTTTTCCGCAACCTTGATCTCGGTATCGAGTTCGTTTTCCTTGATCTTGCGCTCCTGTTCGATCGCAGCGTTGCGCCTCAGATAGATCGCATCGTCCTGCTGTCGCAGTATCTCCTCGCGCGTGGCGGCTTCAAGAGCCTTTCGCGTCTCGATCTGGGGCGTGATGGCAAGAACGGATACATTGATTATCCTGATGCCGAAGCACTTTAAGGTCTCGTCTGCTTCGAAAGCGTCTTTCAGGATATCCGCCAGCTCATTCGCGCATCTGACAACGCTGCGCACGTCTCTGCCCGAAATGAACTTCGTCGTGTGAACCTTTGTGATATTGAGCAGCTGCTTTGCTATCGCCTCGCCCGCCTCCCTGCAGGTCTGTTGGTACTGCGCCTCGTTCTCCTGATAGGTATAATCAACAACCTTCGATATCCTGTCGTAATCCTCTATTACATAGCTCAGATCGCCCTGCACATTAATGCGCTGGAAATCGTTGGTGAGGATCTCGTCATAGGTGAACCCGACCTCCATCGCCGTCGTGGGAATCCTGATAATACTCGATCTGCGCGATGAGTATAACAGTGCCAGCCCGAGCCCCTTTGCCTCAACATTTCCGTTTTTGACCTTGATGACATATTCTGTGGGTGTGAATTTTCTGTACCTGATAGCCATGATCTCTCCTCCTTTTGCTTGAGTGAAATGCATCGATTTCTGCCTCGTGAGATATTATCATTTTGATATTATCTCTCTGTGTCTATATGTTATTATCATATTGATAATATGTCAACCCCTTTTTAAAACTTTTTTCCGGACGGTATATAAAGAGAAAGGCCGCCGCACTTTGTAAGTGCAGCGGCCCCTCTCTCAGAACCAATCTATTTAAGTACCGATATTGCATCGGTAATTGTCTTTTCCAGCGCCTCTCTGCCGTATTTGTCGACCTCGGCCTTATTCTTCTCTCCGTGCGTTAAACAGCCGGCTCCGCCGATGCAGCCTCCGACGCAGGCCATGCCTTCGATGAAATTCGAGTCAAGCACGCCTTTTTTCTTTTTCAGGAGTGCAAGCGAGCACTCTTCTATGCCGTTGCATACACAGGACTTCAGCTCGAAGTCTGTCTCACCGTGCTCCTTCATGGCCTCAGCCACGGCATCGGAAAGGCCGCCTGACCTGGCGAATATACGTCCAAAGAAGGATGCGTTGTCCAGTTCGGTCTCACCGAGTGTCGTGATATCTATATCCTTTGAGTCGAACAGCGCCTGCAGCTCTTCAAAGGTCATGACGACGTCGACATAGTTTCTGACCTTTTCCTTCTGCGCCTCGACCTTTTTCGCGGTGCAGGGGCCGATGAACACTACCTTGCATTTGCCGTCACGGTCTTTAAGGTACTTCGCAATAGTCGCCATCGGTGAAAGATTATGTGAGATAAAAGGCACAAGCTCGGGATGCTTTTTCTCGATGAAGCTGACGAACGCGGGACAGCACGAACTGGTCAGGAAGCCCTTTTCAACGAGCTCACGGCTCTCCGCGTCGGCGACCATATCCGCGCCGAGGGCAGCCTCGATAACGGTATGGAAACCCAGCTGTTTCAGGCCGGTGATCACCTGTCCGATCTTTGCGTAGGAAAACTGACTGGATATCGAAGGTGCCACGACGGCATAGACCTTGTACTTTTTGTTGCCGCCGCTCTTTTTGATCATGTCGATCGCGTCAAGTATATAGGATTTCTCCATAATGGCGCCGAAAGGACACTGATATACGCACGCGCCGCAGGATATGCATTTATTGTTGTCGATCGCGGCGGCCTTGTCCTCGTTCATCTTAATGGCCTTGATCTTACATGCGTTCTCGCAGGGACGCTTCAGGCATATGATCGCCGAATAAGGGCAGACCTTCGCGCACGCACCGCACTCCTTGCACTTTGACTTATCTATATGCGCCACATGGTTCTGATCGAGCGAAATGGCTCCGAACCTGCAGGCATCCACACATCGGTGGGCCAGACAGCCTCTGCATGCGCTCGTGATATCATAACCGCCCATAGGGCACTCATCGCATGCTATATCGATGACCTCTATCACATTCGGGTTATCCTTGTTTCCGCCCATCGCGAGCTTAACACGCTCACCTAGGATCGCGCGCTCTTTATACACGCAGCAGCGCATGGTCGGAACTTTGCCGGGTACGATCTTTATGGGAATATCCATCACATTTTCCAGCAATGTATCGTCCCAGGCATAGCGCGCCACTTCGCGCAATACCTTGTATTTCAGATGCTGCACCTTGGTATCGAATTTGTACATAGATTAGCTCCTTAAAAATAACTGACCTTTATACGCTTGCCCATCTGTTTGAGGCACCCGGACAATTCCTCGACCAGGTTCATCTTGATATTGAAATTGATCGGAAGATCGGGATTCTGATGCGCGGGGTTCACTGCGCGGCCGACATAGAAATTGATATCGGTGGCCTCCTCGAACAGCAGCCTCGAGATCAGCGACGCTCCGTCGCGCTTAAAATTCCACTCCTCGTAGAGTTTGTTTTCACCGAGCGCATCCTTTGCGTATTCGATGACTTTGTTGACCGTGATGACACCCTCGGTTACGAGATCCACGCCCTCTATCTCGGCTGTCGGAGGTACGTCGCTCCGCTCAAACGTGAGGCTGGCGCGCAGCGGCTTGCCGAGATACTTGGCCGCGATCAACGACGTGGTGCCGCCGCATATGATATGCTTTCCCTCCTTTGAGAAGAACAGCGACATCATACGGTCGCAGTCGTCCCTGTTTTTCGGCGGTCCGAAGAGTATGTTCATCGGCTCGCGCTTACGTATCTTGACCACGCAGGCAGATGCGTCGTCACCGGGCCGGTACCCGTATTCCTTGTTGCATTCGTCTATGAGCATGGTGGCCAGGGTCTTTGCCGTATAACCGGCTATTGACATGCATCTCATGAATTCGGCGATATCTTCCCATTTCCATCCGAAATTGTAAGCCAGCCCTATCCCCGCATGCGGGCAGCCGTCGCTCATGGCGACCATGATATCGCCCTCCTGCAGCTTAATGACGGTCTTAAGGACAGTTTTCTCGCATATGTTGTGCTCCGTCTTCGGGTAATCATAGATCTCGCCGTCACGTATGAATATCACGGCGGGATTGTCGTATTGTATGATCTCCGCCGTCTCGTTGTTTATCAGGTGAATGATGGTAAATGTGGAATAAGCCACACCGCGGACGGAGCAGATCGGAAGCGTCTCGGCTATGGTCGCGACGCACTCCTCCAGCTTAATGCCTTCCGCCAGCATCGTGGATATGATCTTGGATGTAAGGGTGGAAAGGATGCTGGCCTTCACACCGCTCCCCAGCCCGTCGGCGAGCACGATCACGGAAGAAGCATCATCCTGCTCGACGATATCGATATGATCGCCGCAGAGCTGCTCGCCTTCATGATTTATGCTCTTCCATCCTATGTCGGCACACAGATTATTCATCACTGATCGACTCCTTCAATTTGGTCAGGGCGATCTTGGTCTCGGCTGCGGTCTCTCCGAGCAGCGAAGCGATCTCCTGAACGATCCTCATCTGCTTATCCACGACCTTGTCCGCGATCTCTATGGTCTGCCTGCTGATATCCTCTTTTTTCTCTCTCTGAGTCTCCTCCTCGGTCACGTCTCTTAAGACACCGAGCAGGATCTTGTAATCCTTATCGTAAACTATGGTCTTCTCGATATATCTGCCGTACTCCGCCAGATACTCCTTTTTATGGCGCATGGACCTGCCCGAAGACAGTACCTGTTCAAAGTCCTTCGGATCCAGTACGCGTACCACCTGTTCTCCGAGGATATCTTCCGATGAACGGAGATTGAGTATCCTGCGCGCGGCAACATTTACCTGCTGAACCTCGAGCTTTTCGTTAAGGACTATCAGGCCGTTGGGCGTGTTTCTCGCGATGGTATCCGAGAGGTTCTCCGCCTTTTCCTTAAGATACGGCAGGCACATGGATATCTCGGCCTTACCCTGCAGTATCGCTATCGCCTTTTCGCGGCAGGTATTGTATCCGCAGGAACCGCAGTTGAGCTCATCTTCGGGTTTGACCTTGCCCATCTGCAGCAGCGTCTCGCGGATTTCGTCCTCGCCGGGCATATCGGAACCTTGCTCGATGATCTCAAATACCTGTGTCATATCTCTCTTTGAAGGCTGAGCTACATCAAAATCCCGGGCTCCGGCATAGTTTGCCACCGAAACATAATCCTTTATCGGCGAGCGGTGATACTTCTCCATGACCGGTCCGCCGATACAGCTGCCCGTGCACGCCGACATCTCTATAAAGCAGTTATGAACGTTGCCCGACTCGATATCCCTCAGGGACGACATGCAGTTTTCCACTCCGTCGACCGCCAGATAAGTGTATTTAGGGTTGTCGAGCGCCATGGTCTTTAATATGCCGCCTGTAGTCGGGAAAAACCTCGCCCTGCTGTTCTCATCGCTGTCGGTGCGCTGTTCGGGCGTAATCCCTTCGGCTTTGAACCATGCCGTCAGTTCGTCAAAAGTGAGAACTGCGTCGACTATGCCTTCGTAATGTTCCGCTTCGTCGAGCTTTGCTATGCAGGGTCCTATAAAAACGGTCTTTGCGTTCGGTATGCGTCTCTTGATATCCCTGCAGTGAGCCTGCATGGGTGAGACCACATCGGCCAGGAACGGTATGAGCTTCGGGAAATACTTCTGTATCAGGAGATTGACCGAATGACAGCACGAAGAGATGACAATATCCCTGTTCTCTTCGTTTAACAGTCGCTCATATTCGGTCTTTACCATGGTCGCGCCGATCGCGGTTTCCTCGGCATCGTAAAAGCCGAGCTTTTTGACGGCTTCACGCATGGCTTCGATGCCCACGCCGTCATAGTTTGCGGTGAACGACGGCGCGAGGCTCACGACTACCGGATCTCCGGTCTGCATAAGAACCTTTACTCTCTCGGTCTCATCGACTATCTGTTTGGCGTTCTGGGGACATACAACAAAACAATGGCCGCACATGATGCACTCGTCCCCGATGATGTATGCCTGGTTGCCCGAAAAACGGATCGACTTCACGGGACAGTTGCGGATACATTTATAACAGTTTTTGCAGTTCGATTTCTTAAGTGTCAGGCACTCCATATATCATTTCACCTTTTTCAATACATGCTCTTCAAAGAACTCCTTAACGGTATCCGGCGAAACCGAGTAAAAAACGTCATCCGCGGTAACGCATACGCCCTGCTGGCATTTGCCCATGCAGAAGGTTCCGGAGAGCTCGACCCGGTCGCCGATGCCCGCTTCCCTGATCAGATCCTGAAGCTGCTCGACAACCGGTCTGGAGCCTTTAATATGACATGAAGAACCGATACATACTGTGACTTTCATGCTTATTCTCCTTAAAGCTTATACGTAATCCACCACATCGATCCACGAGAGCAGGAACTCACGCTCGCGCTCGTTGCCCTTTACACTCTGGGAAGCGGCAACGATCGGCATCCACTTCTGGACATACTGCTTTGCGGTATCGCTCTTTTCACAGAACAGATCGAGGTATCTCTTTGCGGTATCCGTATCTCCGTCCAGCGAGAACAGCAGGAAAGTCCTTGCGGCGTCGGCGGACGCGTTGCCCTGTGTGGCATGAGCCCAGTCAAGGATATAGGGAGTACCGTCATCCGTGATAATGATGTTCGAAGGATTATAGTCGCCGTGGCAGACCTTGTTGTGCTTGGGCATGGACTCAAGCCTCGTATGCAGATCGTAGCGGACCGTCGCCGACAGATCGGTCTGGCTGATCTTCATGTTCATCTTGTCCTTGAGTTTTTTCAGACCGGGACAGGTCTTCGAATGCATCTGCAGCTGCAGATCGACAAACATGTTCAGATACTCTTCCTTTTTGTCGGGATTCTCCTGCATCAGCTGTGCCAGCGTCTTGCCCTTGATGTAGTCGGTGATGATGGTCCATTTGCCGTCTGTCATCGTAACTCCGAGGATCTTTGGGATATTAAGCCCGGTCTCCTCTATGCGCGCCTGGTTCAGAGCCTCGTTCAAAACGTCGGCCTTTGAATACGACTGGTCAAAAACCTTGAGGACCTTGTCGCCGTCGCGGTATATGGTCTTATTCTTTCTGACTGCAATGATTCTGTCTTCGCTCATTCTTCATCCCTCCTTTATTTCTTCTTGCCGTAATATGCGTTCAGATACATCTGTTTGATCTCGCTCATCAGCGGATAGCGGGGATTCGCGCCCGTGCACTGATCGTCGAAGGCCTGCTCGGTCATATCGTCCAGACGGTCAAGGAAATCCTTTTCATCGGCAACATAATCCTTTATCGCGGGCTTAATGCCGACCTTTGCCTTCAGGTCATTGACTGCCTTGATGAGCTTTTCGAGCTTATCTTCATCGGTCCTGCCGCCGAGCTTTAATGCGTCAGCCACCATCGCGTAGCGCGCAAGTGTATGGGGATGATCGTACTGGCTGAAGGTACCCATCTTGGTCGGAACCTCAGCTGCGTTGAATCTCAGCACTTCCTCGAGCATCAATGCGTTGGCCACTCCGTGAGGGATATGATGGAACGCTCCGAGCTTATGCGCCATCGAATGGCATACGCCGAGGAATGCGTTTGCGAATGCCATACCTGCCATAGTCGCCGCATTTGCCATCTTCTCGCGGGCCTCGACATCGTTCGGACCGTCATCGTATGCCCTGGGCAGATACTCGAATATGGTCTGCAGGGCCTTGATCGCCAGACCGTCGGTGTAATCCGTGGCCATTACCGAAGCGATCGCCTCGAGCGCATGGGATACCGCGTCGATACCGGAAGCAGCGGTAAGTCCCTTGGGTGCCGTCATATGGAAATCGGTATCGATGATCGCCATGTTGGGAAGCAGCTCATAATCCGCAAGAGGATACTTGACTCCGCTCTGCTCGTCGGTGATTACCGCGAAAGGAGTAACCTCCGAACCGGTGCCTGCCGAGGTGGGGATTGCTACAAAGTAAGCCTTCTCTCCCATCTTGGGGAAGGTGTAGACGCGCTTGCGGATATCGATGAAGCGCATCGCCATATCCATAAAGTCTGCTTCGGGATGCTCATAGAGAACCCACATGATCTTGCCTGCGTCCATGGCGGAACCGCCGCCTAGCGCGATGATAACGTCGGGCTTGAACGAACGCATCAGCTCGGCTCCTGCCTTTGCGCATGCGAGTGTCGGATCGGGCGCTACGTCAAAGAACGTCTCATGCACGATGCCCATCTCATCGAGCTTGTCAGCGATCGGCTTTGTATAGCCGTTGCTGTATAAGAAACTGTCGGTAACGATGAAGGCTCTCTTCTTGCCCATAACGGTCTTCAGCTCATCGAGAGCGACCGGCAGGCAGCCTTTCTTGATATAAACCTTTTCAGGTGTCCTGAACCACAGCATGTTTTCCCTTCTTTCCGCAACTGTTTTGATATTGAGCAGATGCTTGACCCCGACGTTTTCGGAAACGGAGTTTCCTCCCCACGAACCGCAGCCGAGAGTAAGGGACGGTGCGAGCTTAAAGTTGTACAGATCGCCGATGCCGCCGTGCGACGAAGGGGTGTTGACCAGGATACGGCAGGTCTTCATGCGCGCCGCGAATTCATCGAGTTTCTCCTTTTCGGTGCCTACGTTGATGTAGATCGAAGATGTATGTCCGTAGCCGCCGTCGGCGATAAGATGCTCGGCCTTTTCAAACGCGTCCTTAATGTCCTTAGCCTTGTACATCGCCAGAACGGGTGAGAGCTTCTCGTGAGCGAACTCTTCGGAGATATCGACGCTCTCCACCTCGCCGATCAGGATCTTGGTCGTCTCGGG
>JAGCSS010000272.1 GCA_017964055.1 Lachnospiraceae bacterium | reverse complement strand
TCACCTAATGGTGACAGGCACCTTTTTCTTCTACTTGTCGTTATTACCCGATACAGCATTAAACCATTCGTCAAATATATCATTCGCATATTTATCCGAAGTTGTACTGTATACGTTGCTGTATTGATAATCTGCTTTTAGACGATTATTTTTGATGTCATATCTAATTTTAATCTCGGTTGGCATAGGTTTATCGAAACGTTGACAGATTGAAACCAGATCAAGAATAGTATAGGATAATTCCATCAAACACTGTTTTTGCCTTGGAATGTCAGTTTTATATCCTTCGGGAAGTTTATGCTTTTTATTGTATCGCCCATTTATATTATAAAAATAATCACAGTGAATAGCTTTCCCTTCATTCGATGCATAAATAAATAAAGAATCGCCCTTGCCCTCGATGTAATCCAAGCATGACGAAACCATTTCTGTCTGTGCGGATGTAAAAGCATCTTCAAATACTGCCTTCTTCTTCCTTCTGAATATCATTTACCTTCTCCCGGATAATAATGAATGGTGCCTGTCACTATACAAAGAAAACTTTCAAAAAAGGCTGACCATATAGCCAGCCTCAGAATAGTCATCGCTCGGTCATTTTTTATTTTACCGACGAGTCAGAACCGTCACTCGTCTTCATTTAGCGAAGAGAAAAGGTTCATCCTTTTCTAAATATGATTATACCATGCATAGAGGAAAAAAAGCAATAAGCATAACGTCGGTATTTCTGCTCCCCAAGCGGAATAGATACAGTTATACCGGTGTTTTACGACTGGTATATCGCGAAACGTGAAGGTATAATACAGGTGTAGGTTGGGAAGCGTATACACACATGGGAGGTGTGCTTATGAGAAGGTTCAGGGAGCTCGAAGGACTGCAAAAAGGGATAATCATAGTTCTGGCAGCTGTTTTCGTTGTATTCACGGCAATTTATATCGTGGCTGTTAACAGGGAAGGCTTTGTTTTCAGAGACGGCTTCCTGCGGCTGAGCGAAGAGAACGGGAACAGCGTCTATTCGGGAAAAACAGGCGGAAAACAGACAGTGATCACCGTGGCGCCGGACAGGAGCATGATATTCCGGATCGGGGAGAAAACATACGGACCGTACGAGGTCAAAGAGGATCCCACGATACTGCCTAACGGCTGCGACATATTGCTGAACGGAAGATCGATCTATCACGGGGCTGTGAGAGAACTCAGCGATGGAGTGCTGGTCTTTAACGGCTCGGACGGGGAGCCTGATGTCTTCGGAAGCATAAATGTGTATACCGGCATAAACGGAGAGTACATGGATATCAACGGCAATCCGGCAGATATAGATGAGCCCCGGCTGGCAGAGCTGTTTGAATGGGCACAGGGTCCTGAGGCTGTGCGCAGAGGGAACCTCATGATGTGGTTCTTCGGCACGGTGATATGCGTTATGACGGCGGTTTCTATCCTGTTTGCGGAAGAGTTCTACAGACTGTACATGAGCTTCAGGATGGAAAACGCGGAAGATGCGATCCCGTCGGAATGGTATATAATGACGCGCTATCTCGGCTGGTTTTTGATGGCGGTTTGCGTGATCGTTATTTTCACGATAGGACTACGGATGTAAAGTAAAACGGTGCCTGTCACCCAATAATGTTGACAGGCACCGTTTATCAGCTCAGATGTATGATCGCGGCGAGGTTCGGGCCGGTGTGGGCACCGATGATCGGGTTGAGGCCGCTGTGTTTGATCGGGGCTTCGGGGAAGATCGCGCGAAGCTTAGCGTCGAGATAATCGGCGATCTCGGTATTGTCGGCGTCGACGATGTAGACAGTGGCGCTGTCGTCGGGACCGCGGTGCTCGACATACAGATCGACGAGCGCGTTTGCAGCCATCTTCATGCCGCGCTTTTTGGCGAAATTGTCCAGCTTGCCCTCGGGATTGATCTCGAGCAGAGGGCAGATGTTAAGCGCTGTTCCGACGATAGCGGTAGCGGCGCTGACACGTCCGCCGCGCTTTAAGTACATCAGATCGGGAACCAGGAACCAGTGCCTTAAGCGGGGAACCAGAGAACAGACATCATTGAAATTGTCCTCGATGCTCATGCCCGCGTCGAGATTGGCGATCGCGCGCTCTCCGAGAATGCCTATACCTGCGGCAGCGGCGCGTGTGTCGATCACGTACAGATCGACGTCGGGATACTTATCCTTCAGGATCTGCTTGGCCGTAAGAGCGGAGTCGTAGGTCGATGAGAGACCGCTCGAGAGGCAAAGATACAGTATCGACTGCCCTTTCTCCATATAAGGGGAAAATGACTCCTCGTACTTAAACGGGGTGATCTGGCTGGTCTTGGTCAGGCTTCCGCCGCGCTGGTCATCATAGAAAGCCTTGAGCTCGTCGCGTGTGAGAGGGCCGGAGCATGTGAGCATGGAATCGCCGAGGGAGTACTCCATACTTATAAAGCGGATCTTGCCGGCCTCGACATAACTGCTGTCAATGTCGCCGGAAACGTCCGCAAATATCAGGTATTCCATAGTTCTACCATCCTTATTCGCAAGATTTAGTTTTGCAAAAACAACACAATTCCTAAACAGTTTACGTTAAAACTTCACCGTTTGCAAGCTAAACATAAAAACCATGCGACACGGTTTCCGAAACAAGAAGGAGACAGTGAAGACATAGGGACGACATAGTAAGACATGGGGACGGTTCTTCTGTCTGCGCAGTTTGCAGACAGAAGAACCGTCCCAATGCCGTTAAGTTAACCCCTTTGAATAGTTCGCAGACATCCAAAAGCTGCCGCGATA
>JAGCSS010000271.1 GCA_017964055.1 Lachnospiraceae bacterium | reverse complement strand
GCGATGACGCTCAAGACCACTGTCAGCACGATAAAGACCTACGATCCCGGTACCAGAGTCAGCTACGGCGGCATATATACGACCGAGAAGCGCACCAGGATGGGCGTGCTGCCATACGGATACGCTGACGGATTTTTCAGGAGTCTGTCCAACAAATACAGCCTGATGACCGTGGAAGGCCCGGCGCCCCAGAGAGGCAAGATCTGCATGGATATGTGCATGGTCGACCTGACCGACAAAATGAAGGTGGATGTTGGTTCGGAGATCGAGGTATTCGGTCCGCATAACCCCATCGAGAAAATGGCGGAGCTCGCCGGGACCATACCGTATGAGCTCACCTGCGCTGTCAGCAAGCGCGTTCCTAGGCTGTACATCAGACACGGCAGGGTTACGGAAAAGGAGCTTTTGCTGAGGATGTGACGTTAGCCGCAGTGTAGTTTGGGACGGCGGCATTATCAGATAAGGAGGCGGCATATGACAAAGAATCTTGGAATAGTAGTATTCGGCGCGGTTTTTGTAGATATCAAGGGTTATCCTTCGGGAACCTATATCCCGGGAGGACGCAACGCGGGCCGTGTGGAGCAGGTACACGGCGGAGTGAGCCGAAATATAGTTGAGGATATAGCGAATGTCGAGCTGCGCCCGACTTTCGTGAGTCTCGTCGATAACGACGGCATAGGCGCGGAGGTGCTTGACAAGCTCCGCAGACATAAGGTAAATATTGAATACATGCAGAGCGTTCCGAACGGAATGGGCACCTGGCTGGCCGTGTTCGACCATAAGGGAGAGGTGCAGGCGGCTATCTCGAAGCGCCCGGACCTTACGCCGGTCATGACGCTTCTCGAGGAAAAAGGCGACGAGATATTCGAGAACGCGGACAGCATCGCGCTCGAGATCGATATGGACAAGGACATCGTCAAAAAGATATTCAAGCTCGCCGAGAAGCACAACAAGCGTGTGTACGCGGTAGTTTCGAACATGAGCATTGCGGCCGACCGCCGCGATTTTATCAAGAAGACAGACTGCTTTGTCTGCAACAGGCAGGAAGCGGGCATCCTGTTCATGGACAATTATGAGGACAAAACGATCGACGAGCTGAAGCAGATACTTCTGAGAAAGGTCATTTCCGCGGAGATCCCCTGCATGATAGTTACGCTCGGAGACGACGGCGCGGTCTATGCAACTGCCGACGGGCAGTGCGGCTACAGCCCCGCCCGCAAGGTTACGGCAAAGGACACGACAGGCGCGGGAGACGCAGTTTTCGCGGGAGTCACGATCGGCCTGACTTACGGCAAAACGCTGGCCAAGAGCTGCGAGATCGGAGCCCAGCTGGCGGCATCGGTTATCGTTTCGCTCGAGAATGTCTGCCCGAGATTCCTGCCCGCGGAGTTCGAGCTAGAAGCCAGAGATTAAGGAGAAAGAGATACAAATGAAAAAAGCAATATCGCTGCTGCTGGTGCTTGTGCTGGTCATGGGCACGTTTTCGGGCTGCGGCAGAAAGACTGTAAGCAACTATGAGAGACCTGTTCCTTCGGAGGCGGTAAGTACCCCGACCGAGGCACCGACAGAGGAGCCTGCGAAGATACTCACGGCGCAGGAGGCATACGCGGAGTTCGTAAAAGGCAAACTTGCAGTTGAAATGACCACGGGCTATGCGGACCTCGATCCTTCGATCACATACACGATCGGCGACCTGGGGAACTTTATCACCAGCGAGTATTTAAGCTACCGCCTGCTGCCCCAGAAGCTCGGGTCCATTTCCTGGACGCTGCTGGACTGCGGCAATGACGGGAATCCCGAGCTTGCGGTGAGGTACATTTACACCGATGAGAATTACGGACTGGCGCCGCTCGAAGAAGTCCTGATATTCGGCTACAGGAACGATAAGATGGAGTTCGTGACGAGCCTCAGGAGCGACGCGACCAGGAGCGCGCGGCTTAACGCCGCCGGCTATATCAGCAGGACCGATACTTCGGAGCCGGATATCATCGCGATAGATTACGCGGCAGTCGGAGCGGACCTTAAGGAGAATAAGCTGTTTTCGCTGACATTTGCGTTGGGACTGACCGAAGCTGTGATCCCCGGGGCATTTCTTCCCGAGGAGCTGAGCGCGATGGCGGGCGACCGGGGAGATGAGACCGGCAGCATCATGCTGTCACTCTATAATTTCTCCTCGGAGGAAAGAGGCAGCAACGAGTATCTTAAGCAGAACCTCTATTTTTTCACCGACGGCGACGAGGAGATACAGCCCTCTGACACGCAGGCAAAGGGTTACGCGGACGGCGGACTCATCCTTACCACACGCGCGGAGGTCGAGGCAAAGGAAAATGAGGTCTGCGGCGCAGCCGGCGTTACGGAAGATATCAAAAACGCTGCGGGCATTGTCTGGAACGAAGCGGACGCGGATGCCTACGAAGAGGTCAGGAGCGGGACCGATACCCAGCTGGCGCTGCTCATCAACAGCAGGGACAAGTGGTTTAAGACAGCGACAAGCGGAGACATTTTCTATGCGGTGACCGATCTGAACATGGATAACCGCCTTGAGCTCATCCGCACCGAGATGAACTATAATCCCGATTCGACAGTCAACCGTTTCTGGCAGGTGAGCGCCGATTACAGGACACTTGAGCCGATGGATTATGAGTCGCAGTTCAAGCTCGCCGACGGCAGCGAGGATCCGGTTCAGCCTTCCCTCATGAACATGGAGACTGTTTACTCCTACTGGAATTTCTCATATACGGATTATTACTACGTTTTCCCGACCAGGACCTTTGATGAGAGCGGCGACCGCCTCCGAATGATGATGCTCGATGTCACCGATGACGGCAAAGTAGAATATGTATGCAATCTCGGAGAGTCGTCCTACAGCTACGATGACGGAGCGATGAAGTATCTGG
>JAGCSS010000270.1 GCA_017964055.1 Lachnospiraceae bacterium | reverse complement strand
TACTGTTTTCTGTGCTCATGTCCGTGATTACTCCGTGTGTTAGTATTTTTTCTTTCAAAACGCTCATAGGCGTCTACGATCTTCTGAACCAGAGGATGTCTTACGACATCGTGCGATGTAAGTGTCGCGTATCCGATGTCCTCGATGTCTTTGAGTACTTTGATCGCGATATCGAGGCCCGAAACCGTGCCCTGCGGCAGATCCTTTTGTGTGGGATCGCCTGTGATGATGGCCTTTGAGCCGAAACCTATTCGGGTCAGGAACATCTTCATCTGGGCAGGCGTGGTGTTCTGCGCCTCATCGAGGATGATGAAAGCGTTGTCCAGAGTCCTGCCTCGCATATAGGCGAGAGGCGCGACCTCTATAAGGCCCTTCTCGAGATTCTTCTGGAAGCTCTCCGCACCCATGATCTGGTAAAGAGCGTCATAAAGAGGACGAAGGTAAGGGTCGATCTTGCTCTGCAGGTCTCCGGGCAGGAATCCGAGCTTCTCTCCCGCTTCGATCGCGGGACGGGTCAGGATTATGCGGTTGACCTCATTGTTCTTAAAGGCACTTATAGCCATCGCCATAGCGAGATAGGTCTTACCTGTACCTGCGGGACCGAGGCCGAAAACGATCATGTTTTTGCGGATCAGGTCGATGTACTTTTTCTGGCCGATGGTCTTGGGTTTGATGGGCTTCCCGGCAAGAGTAAAACCGATCAGGTCGTGATCGATCTCGGTCAGAGCGCTCTCATTATCGTCCATTACGAGTGAAAGCGCGTAGTTGACATTCTGTTCGTTGATGATATTCCCGTTTTTGGCAAGACCTACAAGCTGCTCGATAACACGTACCGCCCTGTCGGCATTGAGTGACTCTCCGATGACCTTGAGTTCGCCGTCGCGCGCGATGAGCGAGATGCCGAGCGTACGTTCTATTTTTTTGATGTTGTTGTCAAACTCGCCGAATATATTGGAAATATGCTCTTTGGGAATCGAAATGACAAATTCGTTTAAAGCCATACGGTATATTTCTCCATGAAAAAATAACTAAACGCATAAACGTTCCGTTTAATTATACCATATTTGAGGTAAACACAACATAACGATTGAAAAAAAGTTGATTTTTACAAATAAAAAAGCCCCTGAAAAACAGGGGCTTTGATATCGTTTGACTTAAGATCAATACTTTCTCTTGCGAGCAGCCTCAGACTTCTTCTTACGTCTAACACTGGGCTTCTCATAATGCTCTCTCTTGCGGATCTCCTGCTGGATACCTGCCTTCGCGCAATTTCTCTTGAATCTGCGAAGAGCACTGTCTAAGGTTTCGTTTTCTTTTACAATAACGTTCGACATAGCCTCACACCAAACCTCCCTCCAGTTGTGAATTGTGCCGAATCTAGGCGTTTTCCGCATGCACGAGTTAAATTATATCATAATTTTTGTGTTCGTCAACTGTTTTTTTAATTCTGTTCTTAAGGCTTACAGGATCGAACTCAAGAGAGTCACGCAGTTCGTTCGGCGTACCCTGCACGATATACTGATCGGGAAGCGCCAGATCGGAGAAATGTCCTCTGTAACCGGACTTGAGCAGATGCATGGCAACCGCTTCTCCGTAGCCGCCTCGCTCGACATTTTCCTCACAGGTAAATATGATCCTGCACTCCTGCGCTATCTCATCGATAACGTCATAATCGATGGGGCTTACAAAACGGGCATTGATTACGGTAAAGCTGTATCCGTACTCTGCGGAAAGTTCCTCCGCTATCTCGTCGAGTACCTTTACCATGCGGCCTACGCCGAACAGAGCGGCATCCTTCCCGCGGCGGATGATCTCGGACTTGCCCTTTACGATGGGCGCCCTGAAATCGGAAAGCTTCTCGGTGGCCTTGCCTCTCGGGTATCTGATGGCGCTCGGGCCGTCATACGAACATGAGAATTCGAGCATGTCCTCGAGCTCCTGCGCGTTCTTGGGAGCCATAACGAGCAGTCCCGGAACATGCGAAAGGAACGAAAGATCAAAAATGCCCTGGTGCGTCTCTCCGTCGTTACCGACGATACCGGCGCGGTCTATCGCAAATGTAACGGGCAGCACTCCGAGTGCCACGTCATGGATTATCTGGTCATACGCCCTCTGCAGGAACGTTGAATAGATGGCAACCACAGGATGCAGTCCGCGTGAAGCCATGCCTGCCGCAAAGGTCACAGCATGCTCTTCCGCTATGCCCACATCGAAGAATCTCTCGGGGAAATGCTTCCGGAAAGCGGTAAGCCCGGTGCCGTCGGCCATCGCGGCCGTAACCGCGACGATATTTTTGTTCTTGCGGCCGAGCTGACAGACCTTTGACGAAAATACTTCGGTGTATGTCCTGCCGTTCTTTACCGATGTACTGCGGCCGGTCGAACAGTCAAAAGGTCCGACTCCGTGATATGCCGAAGGGTTGTTCTCGGCATATTTGTAGCCTTTGCCCTTCTGGGTGATAACATGTATAAGTACCGGACCCGCGAGCTCTGCCGAACTCTTAAACGTGTTCAGCATCAGGTCGATATTGTGGCCGTCGATAGGACCGATGTAGGTCACGCCCATGTTCTCAAAGAACATACCGGGAACCACCAGCGATTTGATCGAATTCTTGGATTTCTTGACGGCGCTGACGATCTTGGGACCGATAACGGGGATGCGGTTTAAAAATGACTCGACTCTGGTCTTGAGCACGGTATAGCGCGTACTGGTCCTGATACGGCCGAGGTAGCTCGCCATGCCGCCGACATTCTCAGAAATCGACATATTGTTGTCATTGAGCACGATCATCATGTTTGACTTGATCCTGCCGGCGTTGTTGAGCGCCTCGTAGGCCATGCCGCCGGAAAGCGCACCGTCACCGATGACTGCGACAACTTTATATTTCTCGTGCTTTAGATCACGCGCGCGGGCTATGCCGTCCGCAACCGATATCGAAGTGGAGCTGTGTCCCGTGTTGAAGGAATCACAGTCGCTCTCACTGGTCTTCGGGAAACCGCTGATGCCCTCGTACTGACGCAGAGAATCAAAATCCTGACGTCTGCCCGTCAGCAGCTTATGCGTATATGCCTGATGTCCGACATCCCATACCAGCTTATCTTCAGGAAGGTTGAGGAACAGGTGCAGAGCCATCGTAAGCTCCACGACACCGAGGTTCGAAGCCAGGTGTCCGCCTGTCTTGCTTACCTTCTGGACCAGGAATGTGCGGATCTCTTTGGCCAGCCGCCTGTAGTCCTGCGGATCGATATTCTTGATATCATTCGGACTGTTTATCGTTTCAAGTAAACTCATAATTCACACCGAAAATGCCTTATTTTTTGCGGCCGCTCAGATACTCGATAAGATCGTTGAAGAACTCCTTGTTGCCGGGAAGGGATTCGAGCGTCGTTCCTGCGAGCTCGAGCTTCTCTCTCGAAAGGTCCTTTGCGGCATCTATACCGAGCAGCGTGCAGATGGTGAGCTTGTTGTTTTTCTTATCGCTCCCGATATCCTTGCCGAGCTGCTCAAAAGTAGCGGTCTCATCAAGTATATCGTCATCTATCTGAAATGCAAGCCCTAAATTGTATCCGAATGAATCGAGTTTTTTGATGTCGGCCTCTGAAGCGCCAGCCAGAGCGGCTCCGGCACAGAGCGCGGCCCTGAAAAGATTCGAGGTCTTGAGCTCGTACATTTTGAGAAGTCTGAGCTTTAGCAGGCCTTTATCCGCGTTGGGATCGTTCGGGAAATACACGTCGAGTACCTGGCCGCCGATCATGCCCGAATAGCCGGCCTTGGTGAAAAGTATGTGCGCGGCATTTGATACGCGCGCATACAGTTCGGGAACCACCTCTCCCCTGAGCTTCTCTAGGCTTTTTAACGTGGCCGTGACGGTCTCGAAAGCGTAGTTGAGCAGCGCGTCGCCTGTCAGAACGCCCATGGCATGTCCGTACTTGGCATGTGTCGTAAGGATGCCGCGGCGGTACATATCGTTGTCCATCGAAGGCAGATCGTCATGTACGAGCGAGTAGGCATGAATGAATTCAACGGCTGCAGCAAAAGGATGCACGAGCATCTTTTCCATGTCGGAGTCGTTGTTGAACAGCCTGAAGCTCTCGATCAGCATGATGGCGCGCAGACGCTTTCCGCCTGCTAAAACGCTGTAGCTCATGGCCTCGGTGATATCGCCGAACTCCTTGGTCTCCTCAGGAAGATAATCCTGAAGAATGTTATTGATCTGACTGGCTTTTGCGTTAAGATCGATCATTTATTATCAGCCTCCTATTTAGATTCGGCTTTTGCCGAACCTGATTCCCGGCAAGTACTTACTTGTTAATCCCGGTATCCAATACTTCAATCTGCTTCTCGATGCTTTCGATGCTCTCATTGCACTGCTTCAGGAGCTTCAGTCCCTCGGTGTAGTGCTCGAAGGACTCCTCGAGAGGAAGGCTCGGGTCCTCCATCTCTTTTACGATAGTATCGAGTTTATCAAAGATCTCGTTGATCTTAAGCTTGTCTTCTGTTTTTTTCTCTGTTTTCTTTTCAGCCATAATGCATTCTTCCTTCTCCGTAATGCTGTAACCGTCCGGCATCCTGACTTTACGCAGGCTCCGTCGAGATGACTCCGGACTTTATCGTTCCGTCCTTTACCCTGACATTGATGCTGTCTCCGACGGATATCCCCTCGACCGAAGCGATATTACGGCCGCTTTCGTCGGTAGTGTATGAAAAGCCGCGTGTCAGGCTCTTTAAGGGTGAGAGCTGTTCGAGCGCGGTGGCTGTAAGCGCCAGTCTGTGCTTAGAACTCTCCAGTCTGCTTTCCATAATGTGTTCGAGACTGTCACGAAGCTTATCCGCGCGGAAAATATAATTGTTCATGATGCTCTTGGGTGAGAGCTTTGAGAGCATCAGCCTGTACTGCTCGGACTTTGAACGCTCTGCGGATATACGGTTTTTCAGAATGGCAGACATCTCATCACGGTAACCTTCGAGAGTCTGGAGCAGCCCGTCATATTCATAAACAGCGAGCTCAGCGCCTGCGCTGGGAGTGGGCGCGCGTCTGTCGGAAACATAATCGCAGATGGAGAAATCCACCTCGTGTCCGACAGCGGAAATAACGGGTATAGAGCAGTCGTAAACCGCACGCGCGAGCTCCTCGTCGTTAAACTCGAACAGGTCCTCAAACGAGCCTCCGCCGCGTCCGATGATGATCACGTCGGGATGTATGCGCTCCATCGCCTTTAAGCCGGCAATGAGTGTTTTTGCGGCGCCTGCGCCCTGTACTTTTGCAGGATAAATGATTATCCGCACATGAGGATTACGCCTGTGCGTGATATTGATGATATCCTGAACTGCTGCGCCGTCAGGCGCGGTGATCACCCCGAGAGTGGTAATATACTGAGGCAGAGGTTTTTTGTGCCCGTTGTCGAACAAGCCCTCTTTGAGGAGCTTTTCCTTGAGCTTTTCAAAACGCTCATAGAGCTCGCCTATGCCCTGCTGTTCTATGCGGTCGGCGTAGAGCTGATACTTGCCGTCACGCTCATAAACGCTTATCTGGCCGGTAACGACCACGCTCATGCCTTCGGTCATGTTGAACTTCAGGCCGGCGATCCTTTTCCCTGCGAACATCACGCAGGCTATCTGCCCACCCTGGTCCTTCAGAGTAAAGTAAATATGCCCTGAGGAGTGATACTTGCAGTTTGATACCTCACCGCTTATCTTCACACTACTCAGGACATTGTCCTTCAACAGCAGTAATTTGATATAATTATTGATCTCAGTGACCGAATATATCTTCATCGTTATAAAATCTTGGCAAGAATACCGTTAACAAAGCCGTAGGAAGTGTCCTTCGAACCATAGATCTTAGCCAGTTCGACCGCCTCGTCGATAGCTACCTTGGGCGGTATATCGTCGTCAAACTTCATCTCGTATACAGCTACGCGAAGTATGGCAAGCTCAAGCTTGCTGACTCTGTTAATGGTCCATCCGCTCATAGCCACTTCAAGTATATGGTCTATCTCGCCCAGGCGCGAGATAATGGAGTCATAGCGCTCCCTGATATACTGAAGGTCCGCGTCGGAAACCTCCGGCAGGTCCTTTCCGACGGGAACGATATCCTCTGTCGGGTGCTCCAGCTTCGTAAAAAGTGAAAAATAAAGGTTCTCCTGCTCTTCGAACTCCTCCGCCTCATGGAAATCCCTGATATATAAAAGCTTTATCAGGTGCTCACGGATATTTCTTCTTGTCAATGTGCTCATAGACTCTCCTTGCTGCCTTATTTAACCTCAATGTCAACAATATGGATCGTAATGTCGGATGTCTTAAGTCCGGTCATGCTCTCAATGGCACTCTTAACCTTGTCCCGGATCTGTGCCGTGATCTTCGGAATGCTGTATCCGTAACGGATATTGATATAAAGATCGATCGAAACGATACCGTTTTCTATCGAAAGCTTGATGCCCTTTGAGAGGTTCTTGACACCGAACTTTCCGACGATCTCGCTGGTAATGTGGCCTGCGATCGAGGTAACTCCCTCGACTTCCGAAGTGGCAAGTCCGGCGATCGAAGCGACAACATCGTCAGAAATCTTGATGTCGCCCGCATCGTTGATATTATATTCTTCGTTCATTTCAAATCCTCCGATTCTCGTATCTTTCATATATTTTATCACTAAAAGAGATATTTGAAAAGGACGTTTTTTATTATATACTTTGTGTATGCTGAACTGTATTTGAAAAAAACTCCGCATAAACACAGCAGTAAAACGGGAGAAAACCATGCGTTTATATGATCTGTACGAACAACTGGATAATGAAGAATGCGCGGTCTATGTCCTTTCGGACACAGACTTTGAAATACTGTATATGAATCCTAAAGGTGAGGCGTTCTCTTCTGCGTCCGGTAATGCCAACAGCCTGCTCACCTTCCTTTGCGGCAGGAAAAGCATATGCTCCGTCTGTCCTTTAAACGCGGAACTGACCGATGCCGAAACATATGTCCCCAAAGACGCGCTCTGCTCTTTCGCGAATGTCAGCTTTTCCGTATTTCAGGCTGATGAAGGCCGTGTGATAATCTCACGCTGGCATGATGAGGAAAAAACAAGCGAGAAAGAAACAGGAAGTGAAACAGAAACAGAAAACGAAAAAGACAAGGCAAAAGAAAACAGTGATATCATTGCTGCGAGCGGCCTGTTTGAGCTAGATGAAGCCCTCGAAAATCTCGGCAGCAGAGATACACTTGACAGCATTCTGCTCACATACTATAAAGACGGCCTTGATAAATCGTCTGTAATCCAAAACGCACATGAAACAAAAGACTATAAACGCCTGCGCATTGAGGTCCACGGTCTCAAAAGCGCATCTTATATAGTCGGTCTCAAAGACTTCGGTGACCGCTCAAAACAGTTTGAATATGCCTGCCGCGCGATCGAGGCCGCAGATGCTGTGACATCCGGCAGGGAAGATACTGCCAGGGAAAACGAGGCAACCGAATCCAAAGCCTGCGGCTCTGACGGCATAACCGAAGCAACAGAGTTTGAAGCTTGCGGCAGAG
>JAGCSS010000269.1 GCA_017964055.1 Lachnospiraceae bacterium | reverse complement strand
TGCGGCAGTGATCGCGCTGGCAAGAAGAAACAGAAAGAAATAAGACACGAAGACATATGTAAGACAAGGGGACGGCTCTTCTGACGGCTCTTCTGTCTGCGAAATACGCAGACAGAAGAGCCGTCCCCTTGTCTTACCTTGTTTTTATCGCCCAATCACGGTAATTTCGGCATTTTTATAGCTCCCCGAGGGAGTGAAATCATCGGCGATGCCCGCGGTTATATATATCCGACCGTCTTCGTCGATGAAGAGCGCGTCAAAGTCGCTGTTCGAGGAGCAGTGATCAAACGCTTTGTCTTTGCCCATGACAAAGAGGGCAGTGGATAGGGCATCGCACAGGACTCCTCTGTCGCCGACGACGGTAACCGAGACGAGTTCGCCCGCAGCGGGAGCACCTGTGGACGGATCGATGATGTGATGATACCGCACTCCGTTTTCTTCAAAGAAGCGCTGATAAGAGCCCGAGGTGATGACGCATTTGTTTTGGACATTCAGGGTTCCCGCATATTCGCCGCCGAAAGGATCTGCGATCCCTACCCGCCAGGGGCTGTCGTCGGGTTTTGTACCGAGCGTCTGGACGTTGCCGCCGAGGCTGACGATCGCGCTCGTGATGCCGTTTGCCCTGAAATGCTCTATCAGACGGTCACCCGTGTAGCCTTTGGCTACGGAGCCTAGATCGACCATTGAATCATCGGGGAGAGTAACGGTACTGCCGTTGATCTTCAGTTTATGATGATCTACCGTTTTGAGAAGACTTTGGAGCTCTGCGGCAGGCGGGATGCGGTATTTGCCTGTCGTAAATCCCCATGCCTTAACGATGGGGTAGACCGTGATGTCGAGAGCCCCGTCTGTTCGCTCACACATATCTTTGGCAAAGCCGATCAGTTCGAGTGTGTCTGCGCTCATATCGGCCTGTTTATCTCTGTTTAATCTGTATATTTCACTGCTCTCATCGGTCACGGAGAGTTTACGCTCGAGGTCGTTGATGATGTCTTCGGCACTTTTCAGGACGGAAGGATCACCGTAAACGGTCAGATCCATGACAGTATCCATCGCGAAGAGCTCGGTGCTCTGTTTTTCGCTGCTTACAGCACCGCCTGTGTCGGAAAAGCCTGAACATCCGTAAAGGAGCGCAAAAAGCGCCGCCGCGCAAAGAAGCGGAATTCTTCTTAAGTAACGGCTTTTTTTCATGATGCTCCCTCCTTCGTCTTTGTTTTTATAGCAGTTCCCCAAACTGTCAGCCTTCCGATGTGTGTCCGGCTTTCCTTTCGATTATACCCCCGCTGTTCGGATGAGTACAAGTCAAAATGGGCGGGAAGGAACGCAGAAGGGCTGAATATATAACTTTCACGAACCCAATTCGTGATTCTACAATGATAGAATGATAAAGATTTATTGAGATACGATAAAATTATATTGACATTTGAGAGGACATGTGTATAATCGGTATCGTAAAGGTTACATGCAGACCGGAGCAGGGAGGAAGCATCATATGGACAGACAGAACAAAAAGCATCAAAAGGAGACCTCACAGGCGGGGATCGCCGCGAGACTGAAGATATTAACTTTGTGTGCCGCGATCGTCGGAGCCTTATTTTTCGGCGTCTGCGGGGTTAGTATAATCAGGAATGAATATTTGTTTGAAGAGCAAGGTATTTCGGATATGCCGGTGCTGCTGCTGGTGGGTATCACCGCGGTTTTCTGTTATGCGGCGCTGTGGCAGTTCTGGAAAGTGTGCTGCGCGATAGGGAACGACAACTCATTCTCGATGGAGAATTATGTTTCGTTCAGGATCATGAGCGGCTTGTTCGTGATACTCGGCATCATATGGCTGCTCAGCATCGGGCTGTATATGCTGCTGACCGACAGCGCGGAATTCAGGCTGCTGTTCAGGATGTTTGAGTACACCTTTGTCTGGTTTGCGGTGGGAGGCCTTACGGGTGCTCTGGCGAGGCTTATCGATAAAGCCCGCCGGATCCGTGAGGAGAACGATCTTACGATTTAAGGAGGCGGAGCTTTATGGCTATCATCATTAATGTGGACGTCATGCTCGCCAAGCGTAAGATGAGCGTTACGGAGCTTGCGGAGCGTGTGGGCATCACCATGGCAAATATTTCGATATTAAAAAACGGCAAGGCTAAGGCTATCAGGATCGACACCCTGGATAAGATATGCCGTGCCCTGAACTGCCAGCCCGGGGATATCCTGGAGTTCGATCCGGATATCGCTGCCGTCGAGGCACTGGACGAGGCTGAACAATAATTGCGAAAGGGATTTGGGAGATAACATGGACGAGTATAATGAGAACAATATAACCGAAACAAAAGACGGGAATATATATACCGAGAGAGCGATGACGATGCAGGCGTCGGAGCATATACCTGACGGACCTGCATCGAACGGCCGGGAAATGACTGATACGGAGCGCCAGCTCGAGCTCAACAGATCCTGGAATTTCGGGCTTCTTGCGCTGCCGTGCGCGATATACGCGCTGATCTTCGCGTTCTGCATGTTTAAGAACTGGTCGGGAGTGCTTACCCCCGTATGGATCGGCTCACTGGTATTTCTGGTGGCGTATCTTACGCAAAAGACCGGAAAACAGCTGAAACAGGGCAGCATATTCATGATGACGGTCATGCTGATCATCAGCGTATCCTGCTTCTGCACGGCCAATAAACTGGTACTTTTATCGAACTATGTCGCGGAGTTCCTGCTTCTGCTGACACTGATCCTGCATAATTACGCCGATGACTCGAAGTGGGACATGGCTCAGCTGTTCGGAGAGATCGTCAAGATATCGGTAGGCTCGATCGGCAAGGTCCAGACGCCTTTTACGGACGGAAGATCCTATTTCGATCTGAGGGACAGGGATAAAAAGAGCAAAGCGGGGCCCGTTCTGGCAGGTATCCTCATCGCGATACCCACATGCATAGTCCTCGGGCTTATACTGGCGTCCGCGGATGCGGTGTTCGAGAACATTTTCGCGAAGTTGTTCATAGAGATCATACAGTGGCAGAACATACTGGGAGTTCTGTTTATGCTGGCGTTCGGATTCATCTCGGCGTATTGCGGGATGCGGCATGTAAGGGACGAAGCCCCGCTGATCACCGTCAAAGAGCCCAAGAGATCCGAGCCCGTTGCGGCGATCACGGTCACTTCGGTGGTAGCGCTGCTTTATCTGGTATTCTCGGCAGTACAGATCCTTTTCCTGTTCATCGGCGGATTTGAGCTTCCCGAGGGCATCTCATACGCGGAATACGCGCGCAGGGGATTCTTCCAGCTGCTCATCGTGAGCGTCCTGAACCTTGCCGTGGTGCTCATCCTCAAAAAGCGCATCGAAAATAGCAGGATACTCAATGCGATACTGCTGGTGATCTGTTTCTGCACCTACATTATGATCGCTTCGAGCGCGATCAGGATGATCATGTATATTCAGGTATACAATCTCACGATGTACAGGATATCCGTGCTGTTCGCGCTGCTGACGCTGGCGGTGCTGCTGGCCGGAGTGATAATACTCGTGCTTAAGGACGATTTTTCGTTCAGACGCTTCTGCGTCATCGCAGTGAGCATAGTATATATCCCGTTTGCGTTCCTCAATGCCGATGCGCGGATCGCGAGCTTCAATCTGTCAAACAACAATGTTCTGAAAAACGCTGTATCGACGCGCAGCTATGAGGCATACGATTACTTTTATATCAGCAGCCTTTCGACCGATGCCGCGCCTGCCATCCTCGAGTACTTTGAAAGATCGGGCATACCGGAGAGCAAAATGGTCGACACGGACTGGTATATCGAGTACTGCAGGAACAACGGAATCGACGGAAACTTTGTCGGGATCAGGACGTTTAATGTCTCCAGATATCGCGCAAACAGGATACTCGCGATACCGGAGAAGGAGGATCCGTTCGCCTGAAAAAACCGGATCTGTTCTATAGCTGTAAGCCTTAGAAAAAGCACCGTTCTACAAATTGCGCATTACGTGAATTTTTACACATGTAAAATTCACAAAAAATATAAAAAAAGGGTATACGAATTCTTAAAGTATGATATAATTATCCTCGGAGGGTTCTGCAGGGGAGTGCGAAACCCTCAGAGGGGTGTAACTGCATATGGCTGCTTTTAATTATTCGTATGACCTGATCGCGATCCTTTTGGCCGCGATCCTGCTTGGCATGTATTTGCTGCAGCGTCCTTTTCCGACCAGCTCGGGCTCGATCTATCTGTATCTGCTGTGTATCACGATGATACTCGGGATATCGGATCTGTTCTCGCTGAGTGTTATCTGGTACCATCCGGACAGCGCTCTGTGGCTCAAGTATCTGGTACAGATCCCGTGTCTTCTGTGCTATATCTCACTTAACTGCGGATACTATTATTATATCCTCTTCATTGCGAAAGGAGAGTACTGCGGACTGTTCAACAAACTGTTCGGCATTACCCTCTGGGTCATCACATCCGCATTTATCATCACCACACCGTTCACTCATTTCATTGAGGACCTCTCCGTTCCGGGTGAGGTTGCCACAGGCCCCTTCTATTTATGGATGTTCGTGATCAACGGAGTGCTGCTCGTAGCGGACATCGTGATCACGCTGACGTCCAGAAAGTATCTGAGCAGGCTGCAGGTGGGAGCCGCTTTTACCGGCATCGTCCTCATATTTGCGGGGGGCTATATACAGTATCATATGCCCACGCAGCACGTTATTACCGTGGCTGCGGCCATCGTCGGAGTTGTGGCTTATACGGCGATGGAGGACCCGGCGAACTATCTGTTCAACAATTCCAAGTGCTATAACGACAAGGCATTTTACATAGCCGTCGGCAAGAGCATAAACAGCAAACGCGACAGGATCATCATTTTCAGGATAGAGGGTTACGAATATGTCAGCCACATGCTCGACGAGGCTCATATCAAAAGCCTCGGAAATGAGCTTGGAACTTTCTTCCGCAAGATATACGGCAGATACTCGACATTCTGTCTCAGCAACGATATCTACGCTGCGATCGTTTCCAATGAATGGACGGACGCGGCTTCGGAGGCCATCTCGTCGTTCGGCGGCTACTTAAGCGTCGACGATACAAAGGTCGCGGCCTCGTTAAAGGTAACGGAGCTTAACCCCGCGCATTTCAGCTCGTCATCGGATGTAAGGCATATCATCGAGACCGTCATCCAGCAGCACCTTGAGGGTGACGGACAGCGTGTCAACGAGATGACGAAGGAGTCCCTGGAGATGAGGGACAACGAGCAGAGGATACTTCAGTGCGTGCGCCACGCCATAAAGACCGACGGGTTCGAGATCTGGTACCAGCCGATCTATGAGGACCGCTCGGGCAAGTTCGTTTCGGCGGAGGCGCTGATACGTCTCAGGGACAATCTTAACGGCAACGGCGGTTTCATCCCGCCTTCGGTATTCATTCCCCTCGCGGAGCGCAACGGTCTGATCGTACAGATCGGAGAGATCGTGTTCGAGAGCGTCTGCAAGTTCTATACAGAGAGCAAGCTTGAAAAACTCGGAGTGGAGTACATAGAGGTCAATCTTTCGCCCGTACAGTGCGTGCAGCAGGATCTGACCCTGCGCCTGCAGAATATCATGCGCAGATACGGCATCGGCCCCGAGCATATCAACCTCGAGATCACCGAGACCGCGCAGAGCCGCGACAAGCACGTTATGCAGCGCAATATCAGGACGCTGCTCAACCGCGGCGTGACCTTCTCACTGGACGATTTCGGAACAGGCTTCTCCAATATCGATAACCTTGCGAGCCTTCCGGTCAGCCTGATCAAGTTCGACAAATCGCTGATCGACAATGCTCTGGCCGATGAGAATTCCAGGATAATCCTCGGAAGCCTCTTAAAGATGCTCAAGTGCCTCAAGTACAAATGCGTGGCAGAGGGCGTCGAAAGCGAGGAAACGCTAGCGATGGTGCGCGAGATGGGCTGCGACTATTTCCAGGGCTATCTGTTCTCGCGTCCCGTACCCAGTCCGGAGTACATACAGTTCCTTAAAAAGAACTGAACTTTTGCTTGACGAAAAAATCATCCGGCTTTAAAATGTAATTCACGCAGTTTTTTCAGCATCAAAAAAACTGCGTAAGGCAGAAAGAGACATGTTTCGCATACACTCATGTCTCTTTTTGTTTTGCGCGCTATGCGAGATGCCCAACCTCTGCTTGCGAGATGAATTTACTTATGATACGATAACTATGATTGGGGCAATCTGAAAATCTTCCTTGCGGAGGTGATCATATTGAATATGCGTGAGTTATTTGACAACAATATAAGACTTCTGGGTTTCGTCGAGAAGGCGATCCTGCTGTTCCGCCGCGGACGTTACGACGAGGCGCTCGGGATGGTGGCGGACAGTGCCGAAGGCATCAATAAGGTCTGCGATGCGGTTCTGGCCGACAGGAGCTTTTTCAAGAGCATTCCGTCGGATTTCGTCGGAGAGATGCTCGAGGCCGTGATCGCGGCGAAAAAGAACAGGGATTACGTGCTGCTCGCGGATCTGTATGAGATGCAGCTTTCCGCCTTTGTATGCAATGTCCAGGAGCTGATCATGACGGCTGAGGATCTCTACGGCTTTGACGTGAGCACCTACAACCGCAGGATACGCCTGATGGAGCAGAAGCTCACGGCAGGCATGGACGGGCTGGCACATAATCCGGAAGATGAGGACGAGCGCGAGAGGATGCGCGTGAACAGGAACGCGGAGCTCGAATCGCCGCTTTCACCGGAGGAACTGCTCGAGCGCGGCTACAGCGTGGAGTTTTCCTCGAGCGGACTAATGACCGTCAGGGTACCCTCGGCCACCGGCGCACCGATCTATCTGCATACCAACGGCAATATACTCCGTGAGAGTTTTCTGCTCGCCGACGATTTCAGGACGGAGGGCATAGACAGTTACATAGTATTCGGCCTGGGCATGGGCTACCATATCGAAGAGCTGCTCGAGCGCGACAGGTTCGCGAAGGTCACCGTATTTGAGAGCGATATCAACATCCTTAAGCTCTATGCGGCATTCAGCGACGGGACCCTTTTGGAGAACCGCAGGTTCGGACTCGTATACGATCCCGAGAGGACGCTGATCGAACAGCGGCTTTCGAATCTCGGAGCGAACGAAAAAGGCTGCGTGCACTATCCTTCGATGAGACGCGCGGCATCGGGCAAGCGGCTTACCGAGCTCGCGCCGTTCGCGGATATAGTTGAGAGGTGCTGAGATTGAGCGGAATTATGACTTTGATCGTTTCCCTGCTGGGCTTTGCGGGGGATGAGATATCAAAAGAATGGGCCCGCGTGAATCTGGCCGGCAAAGATAAATCTTTCTTCGGCGGCAGGATCAAGCTCATGCTGCGCGAGAACAGGGGCTTTGCGATGAACCGGCTCGAATCGAACCGCAAGGCGGTGGTCACGGTTTCCGCTGCGGTATTTGCGGTGCTGCTCGTATTTTACATCCCGGTCGTATTTGATTCCGGGTACCGCGCCGTACGTCCGGGGTTTTCGCTGCTGTTCGCGGGAGCGGCGGGCAATGTTTACGACAGGCTCGTAAAAGGCAGAGTAACGGATTTTATCAATGTTTCGTTCTTTAATAAAATAGTATTCAATATCGCGGATGTGCTCATTGTGGTCGGAGGACTGATGGCGGTCATCGGCGATATAACAGGAGGAAATTGACATGTTGAACGGTGATATCAGTACTGTTCCGCTTACGAATCTCATCGAAAAGATGAACCTGGAGAATCTGACTCCGGGCGTGGATATCAATAAGATAGAGCTGACCATGCCCGATATCAACAGACCCGCGCTTCAGCTGGCGGGCTTCATGAAGGATTTCGACCGGAACCGCATTCAGATCATAGGAAACGTTGAGCATTCCTATCTGAAGGCGCAGGAAGACGGCATCGACAGGATGAAGGAGTTCTTAAGGACCGGTATCCCCTGCGTGGTATTCTGCCGCAGCATCGAGGTAGAGGATGAGATCATAGAGGCGGCGACCGAGGCACAGGTTGCGCTCCTGCGTACTTCGAAGACCACTTCGTCCTTCATGGCAGAGGTCATCAGATGGATGAACGTTCAGCTCGCTCCCGCGATGACGATCCACGGAGTGCTCGTCGACGTATACGGCGAAGGCGTGCTGATCACGGGCGAGAGCGGTATCGGTAAATCCGAGGCGGCGCTCGAGCTGATCAAGAGAGGACACCGTCTGGTGAGCGACGACGTCGTTGAGATCAGAAAGGTCAGCGACGATACACTCATCGGCATGAGCCCCGAGATGACGAGGCATTTCATCGAGCTGCGCGGTATCGGCATCATCGATGTCAAAACGCTGTTCGGTATTGAAAGTGTTAAGAATACCCAGCAGATCGACCTGGTCATCAACCTCGAGGAGTGGGACAGGGATCGTGAGTATGACAGAATGGGCCTTGAAGAGCACTATGTAAATTATCTGGGCAACAACATCGTCTGCCACAACATTCCGATCCGTCCGGGACGTAACCTCGCTATCATCTGCGAGTCCGCGGCGGTCAACTGCAGACAGAAAAAGATGGG
>JAGCSS010000268.1 GCA_017964055.1 Lachnospiraceae bacterium | reverse complement strand
GGCATCCGATAACCTGCACGCCGGTGTTGTGAGCAGCCATGTACTCGGCCAGAACTGCCGCGTTGGTGTTCGAATCGTCACCGCCGATGATAACGATGGCGGTCAGACCGTGCTTCTTCGCAACCTCGGTAACGATCTTGAACTGCTCCTCGGTCTCGAGCTTTGTTCTGCCCGAACCGATGATATCGAAACCGCCGGTATTTCTGTATTCATTGATGAATGAGTCGGTAAACTCAACGTAATCGTCGTCGATAAGTCCGCTGGGGCCGCCCTTGAATCCGAGAAGGACATTGTTCTTATCGGTAGCCTTTAACGCATCGTACAGACCCGAGATAACATTGTGTCCTCCGGGTGCCTGTCCGCCGGAAAGGATAACTCCGACAACCTGCTTCTTTGCAGCGGAAGTATTGGTTCCCTTTACAAAGGTGATCTCTTTTTTGCCGTAGGTGTTGGGGAAAAGTGCTTTGATCTTGTCCTGATCGGCAACGCTCTGTGTTGCTTCGCCTTCGCTTACGCAGATATCTGCGATTCCGTTTCTGAGCATTCCGGGAAGCTTCGGATTATACTCATATCTTGCTTTCTGAAGCGGTGAAACATCCATTTTGGTACTCTCCTTTTTCATTACTTATTTCATATTCCTGACCCTGCCACTCGGGATCAGGCCCACTCAGTCGCGTATTCTAGCATAAAAAGACGCGCAAGTAAAGAGCAAATCTTGCGCGCCGTAATCTTAACATGTGTTATTTTGACTTTTTCAGCCGTGAAGACCGTTTGACTGTCTGATCATATCCTCCACGACAATGTCATAGATCTCTCCGACCTTACTGCAATACTCGAGGAGCTTCCAGGGCTCGTTCGTATGGAAATGGATCTTTACCATGTCCTCGTCGCCTGCCGCGATAAGGCTGTTCCCCTCGAAGTTCTCCGTGATGTAATCCGCGATCTCGTCCTCATCGAGATCCTTGTCCCTTCTGTCGATCAGAAGCTGTGTGTCGTAGCGGTACGCGAACTGATCGTCTTCCGCATCGATGCTGTTAACTGCCATTTCTTTCCCTCCTGTACATTATTTTATCAGGCCGCAAAAAGCCCGTAAGCAAGCACTGCCGCGCCGAGCACGATCCTGTACCAGCCGAACGGCTTGAAATCGTGCTTTCTGATATATCCGAGCAGAAGTTTGATCACGACCATGGACACTATGAATGCCACGATCATGCCTGCTGCCAGGATGACTGCCTCCGCAGAGGTAAAATGAAAACCGAACTTAACGAGTTTTAGTAAGCTCGCGCCCAGCATAACGGGCACCGCAAGGAAAAATGTGTATTCCGCCGCAACCGTCCTCGAAACGCCGATCAGCAGAGCTCCGACGATCGTCGCGCCCGAACGCGAGGTGCCGGGAAATATCGCCGCGATGACCTGGAAAATACCGATCAGCAGCGCCGTGGTGTAAGTGATGTCCGCGACCGCGTTGATACTCGGGGTCCTGTTCGCGTTGAGATTCTCGATAACGATAAATGCCACGCCGAACACGATCAGCATGATCGCAACGGTCGTATAATTATAGAACATCTCCTCAAAGAGATCGTCGAACAGTATGCCTATTATCGCCGCGGGAACGCAGGAAACCAGAATGTGGAACCACATCACGAAGATGTCGGTCTTGATATAGCTGCCGAAGCCTTTTTCGGACAGAGGCTTTGCGTTGTCCTTTTTTCCGAAGGGCCAGAGCCGCTTCCAGAACAGCACAACGACCGCCATGATCGCGCCGAGCTGGATCACCACCTCGAACATGCTGTAAAAATCATCTGAAACCTTGAGCTTCACGAACTCGTTCAGAAGTATCATGTGTCCGGTGCTGCTGATCGGCAGCCACTCGGTCACACCTTCGACGATACCGAAAAGTATCGCTTTTAAGATCTCAATAAACTCTGCCATTATTGTCTCCCATACCTGTTATCCGCCGTAAAGGCCCGCGTTACAGTACCGACATGATATTGTCCAGCAGGCGCTTTGTCTTGTCCCAGCCAAGACATGCGTCGGTGATCGATTTTCCGTATACGCCGCCGTCCACGCTCTGATTGCCGTCCTCGATATAGCTCTCGACCATGAAGCCCTTCATGATCTTTTTGACTCTCTCATCATGCTTTGCCGAATTGAGCACCTCGTTGATGATCCTGGGCTGTTCGAAAGGATTCTTGCCCGAATTCGAATGGTTCGTATCGACGATGACCGCGGGGTTCTTGATATTTCTCTCATCAAACGCATTGCACAGTCTGATCAGATCCTCGTAATGATAGTTAGGCTGCGGCTCGCCGTGCTTGTTCGTATATCCGCGCAGGATCGCATGGGCGAAAGGATTGCCGTCGGAACGGACCTCCCAGCCTCTGTAGATAAATGTGTGAGGGTGCTGCGCCGCCATGATGCCGTTCAGCATAACACTGTAGTCACCGCTGGTGGGGTTCTTCATGCCCACGGGCGTATCTATGCCGCTGGCCGTGAGCCTGTGCTGCTGGTCCTCGACCGAACGCGCGCCGACCGCAACGTACGCGAGCAGATCGTCGAGATACTGATAATTCTCGGGGTAGAGCATCTCGTCCGCGCATGCGAAGCCCGTATCGTTGATCGCTCTCATGTGCAGATGCCTGGTTGCGATCAGGCCCTTGAACAGGTCGGTCTTCTCATGCGGATTGGGCTGATGGAGCATGCCCTTGTAGCCCTCGCCGGTGGTCCTGGGCTTGTTCGTGTAGATCCTCGGGATAATGAGGATCTTGTCCTTAACCTCCTCCTGAATGGGAGTCAGCCTCGAGATATAGTCGATAACGCTCTCCTCATTGTCCGCCGAGCAGGGTCCGATGATCAGGATCAGCTTGTCGCTCCTGCCCGAGAAAACCGCCTCGAGCTGCGCTCTTTTTGTCGCAACGATCTCCGCCATCTTGCCCGTGAGCGGGTACATTTCCTTGATCTCCGCAGGGATCGCCAGCTGCTTTATGAATTCAACTTTCATGTGTTTTTCCTCGATTCTCTATCAGAATATCACAGATGCCGCGATAATGCACAGCTTATTTTCTGTCAAATCTCTCGCGCCGTCTGGTAGAGAGTTTCATTTTTTCCTTGAGCCCCTCGGCGTCATCGTTCTCGATCAGCGTTCTGATCTCTGTCAGCTCGTCGATGAAGCGGTTCATTTCGCGCAGCAGCGGTTCCTTGTTCATAAAGAACAGTTCGCTCCACATTTTCTCATTGATATGCGCTATCCTGGTCAGGTCGCGGAAAGAATCGCCGGTGTACTCGCTCAGATGCTCGTTGTCGTTGCAGGTCATAAGAGCCACGGCTATGCAGTGCGTCAGCTGCGAAACAAACGCGATCATCTCGTCATGCTCCTCGGGGCTGAGGACCGCCACACGGTTGAAGCCGAGTATCCTGCCCAGATTCTCGCACCACTCGATGCTTGCGGGCGTATTCTTATCCGTCGGTACTACGATAAAGTTCGCGTCGCGGAATATCCTGTCGTCGCTGTAAGCCACGCCGGAGAGCTCGCGCCTCGCCATCGGATGCGCCGCGATAAACTCGGCGTCGGG
>JAGCSS010000267.1 GCA_017964055.1 Lachnospiraceae bacterium | reverse complement strand
GGCCGCATCACTGACGGGCACCGAGGCCGAAGACCCCGGCCAGATCCTCAAGATAGGCTCATTTACCAGTGTTGCGGTAAACTGGCTGCCCGACATCATCCGCAGCTTCAGTATCGAAGAGCCCGATGTAAGGATCGAGCTGATCGACTGCGGATACAACAATATTGAAAAAAGCTTCGCCGAACAGCCTATGGATTTCGGTTTCGTAAGGCTCCCACTCGATTTCAAGTGCAAGACCCTGCCGCTGTTCAACGACAGGCTGCTGGCCGTGCTTCCTTACGATTTTGACAAATCGAAGCTTATCTACAACGAAGCGGAGAAAAACTACACCTGCCCCACATCGCTCTTCGTATCGGAGCCTGTCGTAAGCCTTATAGATACGGTAGACCGCGACGCAAAGACCATCTTCCGTTCAGCCGGCATAGTTCCCAATATCCGTTACCGCGTGGAGGATGATTTCGCGATGCTCGCAATGGTCGAAAAGGGCCTGGGCATCGCCATCATGCCCGAGCTGATGCTGAAAAACACCAATCACAAGGTCCTGATCTGCCAGCTCTATCCGCCCGCATTCCGCATGATAGGCATAGCATTCCCGGATTATTCGCATCTGAGCGATACCGCGAACAAGTTTGTGGAATTTACAAAGAAGTATTTAGGATAATAAATCAGGATTTAATTTTTATCGAATAGGTATCCTGGCGTTTGTTCATTTCAGGAAAAGTAAGAAGAATGCCTGACGAGGATCCGGTCAAAAGCGCAGATTTAAAAGAAGTTTTATCAGCTTAAAAAAAGTACTTGCATTTTAGAAATTGAGGGAGTATAATATCGTCTGTTGGTTGATTTAGCGCTATCGCCAAACGGTAAGGCAACGGACTCTGACTCCGTCATTTCAAGGTTCGAATCCTTGTAGCGCTGTAAAGGACTTCAGTGAAAACTGAAGTCCTTTTCTTTTTGTCCGGGATGGCAAGTAAGATTGCGTTATGCTCGCAAATCATGTAATCTTATATTCCGTAAAGAGTTCGTTCGGAGATATCACATTATACAGAGGTGATGAAACTATGATAAGAAAAGCAACCGTAAAAGATTTATCGCGCATAGCTGAGATACTGGTCTTCAACTACCGCCTGTTCTTTTACCCCATATTCAGATCTGACGAGTATTACTTTGATGAACTGCAGGTTCCGGCCCTCATGAAAGAATTTGAATCCGGCCTTGACAGCCTGTACGTATATGATGACGGGGTGGTAAAAGGCTTTATAAAGGTCGAAGGAACATATATCGCGCGGCTGTTCGTAGAGCCTGTTCTGCAAAACGGCTCTATCGGTTCCCAACTGCTGGAATATGCCGTCAAAGAGCATAATGCGGATCATCTCTGGGCATTGGAGAAGAACGAGAAGGCGATACGCTTCTACGAAAGACACGGCTTTACCGCAACCGGAGAGAAAAAACTCGAAGACGGTACAGCCGAGTATCTTATCCTGTTACGCAGAAAGGCATAGAAAATAATACCTCCACCGGCATCCTATCCGCGTGAAAAAGCAGGGGCCGCCGCACGACGTCCCCTGTCCCGAATGACATATTAAACTCTCACAGCCCCGCTGCGGCTGCCTTCATGCTCTTTACGTACTCTCCAACCGGGCCTGCGGCGTCCCTGCCGTATTTCTCGACGATCTTTACGATCGCGGAGCCCACGATGGCGCCGTCCGATGCCTCGTACATCGCTCGGGCCTGCTCGGGTGTGGAGATGCCGAAGCCAACGGCTACAGGCACATTTGTGCTCTCACGGACTATCTTTACCATCGAAGGGATGTCCGTCGTGATGTTTGTGCGCATGCCGGTGACACCGAGCGAGGAAACCAGATAGATGAAGCCCTTTGCCTGCTTTGCGATCATCGAGATGCGCTGCCCGGAGGTCGGTGCGATCATCGATATCAGCTCGAGACCGTATTTGTCGCAGGTCGCGTCGAATTCCTCTTTTTCCTCAAAGGGGATGTCCGGCAGTATCAGGCCGTCTATGCCCAGCGATGCCGCCTTCTCCATAAAGCGCTCGGCTCCGTATGAGAAAATTACGTTCGCGTAGGTCATGAACACCATCGGGATGTCGGTATACGCCCTGACCTCGCGCACCATGTCGAATATTTTGTCGGTCGTAGTGCCTGAATTAAGCGCGCGAAGCGACGCTCCCTGGATCACGGGACCTTCGGCGGTCGGGTCCGAAAAAGGGATCCCCAGTTCGATCAGATCCGCTCCGTTGTCAGCCATGCTCTTTACGATCTTTACCGTCGTTTCAAGGTCCGGATCTCCGCATGTCACAAAGGCCACAAAGGCCTTTCCGTTTGCAAATGCTCTGCTTATCTTACTCATGGATATCCTCCCCTCTGTATCTGGCGATCGCCGCGCAGTCCTTGTCACCGCGCCCCGAGAGCGTGATGACGATTATCTTGTCTTTGCCCATTGCCGGCGCGATCTTCATGGCGTGAGCCACGGCGTGTGCCGACTCGATCGCAGGGATGATGCCCTCGGTCCGTGACAGGTATTCAAAGGCTTCGACCGCCTCGGCGTCGGTCACGGGCACATACTCGGCACGTCCGATGTCATGCAGGTGCGCATGCTCGGGTCCGATGCCCGGATAGTCCAGTCCCGCCGATATCGAGTAAACGGGCGCTATCTGGCCGTATTCATCCTGACAGAAATATGATTTCATGCCGTGGAATATACCGAGATTGCCGGTAGCTATCGTTGCCGCGGTCTCTTTTGTTTCGATGCCGCGTCCCGCAGCCTCGGCTCCGATCAGACGCACTTCCTTGTCTTCGATAAAATCATAGAAGCTTCCTATCGCGTTCGAGCCGCCGCCTACGCAGGCGATCACGGCATCGGGCAGTCTGCCTTCCTTCTCTAGCATCTGAGCCTTTATCTCACGTGAGATGACCGCCTGGAAATCCCTTACGATCGTAGGGAAAGGATGGGGGCCCATAACGGAGCCCAGGCAGTAATGAGTAT
>JAGCSS010000266.1 GCA_017964055.1 Lachnospiraceae bacterium | reverse complement strand
GATCGGAGCGACGCTGCTCGGCGAAAAGGTTGAGCATGTATTCGGTTTCGGCGATCACGGCTCGACCTTCGGCGGCAACCCGGTCGCATGCGCTGCAGCATGCAGTATCATCAAAAGGATTGACGAAAAGCTTCTCGATGATGTAAAACAGAAAGCGGAGTATATTAAGAATACGCTTTCGGGAAAGCCCGGTATCGAGGGTGTCACCGGACTCGGCCTGATGGTAGGCATCAAAACAGCAAAGCCTGCGGCAGACGTGGCAAAGGCATGTATGGAAAAGGGCGTGCTCGTGCTGACCGCCAAGGATAAAGTAAGGCTGCTGCCCGCTCTTAACATCCCTCAGGATGTGCTGGAGAAGGCATTATCCGTGATATTATCCTGCTGCGCGTAAAGCTTTGACGGAAAGGGTAAAGATGGTCAACAAAGACAATTTCAGAAAAATAGATCCTTATGTACCGGGCGATCAGCCGGATTTCGCGGACATGGTAAAGCTCAACACGAACGAGAACCCGTATCCGCCCGCACCGGCCGTTATCGAGGCTGCAAAGCGTTTCTCGGCGGGCAGGCTAAAGCTCTATCCTCCGACAGACGGAGGCGCGTTAAGGCGTGAGCTTGCGGCTTATCACAAAGTGGCACCGGAGAATGTATTTGTCGGTGTAGGTTCCGACGATGTGCTCTCGGTTATATTCCAGAGCTGCTTCAACAGCGGCAGAAAGCTGTTCTTCCCCGAGATATCCTATTCCTTCTACGAGGTTTGGGCCGAGCTCTATAAGATACCGTATTTCAAGGTTCCGCTCAAAGCAGATTTTACGATAGATGCTGACGATTACATCGGCAGGGAAAACGGCGGCATAGTGATCGCAAACCCGAACGCACCCACCTCGATGGCGATGCCCGCGGCGGATATCGAAAGAATAGTGGCTGCAAACCCCGAAAGTATCGTTGTTATCGACGAAGCATATGTGGATTTCGGCGGCGAGAGCGTGCTGGAGCTCACAAAGAAATATGACAATCTGATCGTTGTGCGTACCTTCTCCAAATCCCGCTCGATGGCGGGCCTCAGGATCGGTTACGCGATAGCGGCAAAGGAACTCATCAAAGCGATCGACGACGTCAAGAACTCGATCAATTCCTACACGATGAACTTCCCGTCGATAGAGGTCGGAAAAGCGTCGATCGCTGAGGAAGAGTACTTCAGGGCAACAATCTCGCGGATACTCAAGACCAGAGAGCGCCTGGTAAACGAGCTCACAACTCTGGGCTTTGTGACTTTCCCCTCGAGCGCGAACTTCATTTTCACAACGCACAAGACAGTGCCCGCGAAGGAAATCTTCGAAAAGCTCCGCGAAAAGCATATATTCGTACGTTTCTTCAACAAGCCTCTGATAAATAACTATCTCAGGATCACGGTCGGCACCGATGAAGAAGTCGACAAACTGATCGCAGGCCTAAAGGACATATTAAACAAATAACAACAGAACCGTCCCGAACTTTCCGGGACGGTTCTTTATTTTTGCAACTGCATATCAAAGTGAATAAACGCGAAGGTTCGCGTACTCCCCGATCATCGGTGCGAGCTGCCGGAATCCGATGCGGCCGTCGGTGAGGAAGTCGCCGTAGGTTTTGCCGTCATCCTCGTAGGTAAAAACGCAGAGATCGTTGACGCTGAAGGAGACGAAGTCTTTTTTCTTGATCAGGCTCAGCCTGTAGTCTCCGCTGCAGTCAGGCACATCCGGGATCGGATCGGCGCCCTGGCTTACGAGATAGAAGCCGTAGCTTTTGCGCAGATTGCAGGTGTGGAACGCTCTCTCGTCCGGCTCCTTGCGCCTGAAGTACGAAACGTGGAACGCGTTGATGTCGCCGTGGTGATAGAGCGGATACTCGCCCGTTCGGGGCGCGATCGAGGGATCGAAGATGTCCTTGCCGTTGATGCCTTTGGCTGCGAAGAAAAGTATCGCGAGCCCGGGCTCCTTTAAGGGACGGAAGTTCCATTCGATCCTGATATCGTCAGGGAAGGTCTTATCGCACCAGAGCACGTAATTGGCCTTCTGGCCTGCCTCGGCCGAGATCGCGTTTTCCATGCGCATGCGGCCGTCGGGGAAGGTGATATTCGCGCTTCCCTCGAGTCTGAATCCTTTGATGTCCTCCTCACAGGCGAGGAGATTTTCATATATCAGTTTTTCCATGTTTCTCCTTATACTGTACCAAACTCTGCTCCCGGATTCCTGTCCTTGTCAGGCTCTGAACTCTATCGTGCGGCTCTTTGCGCCTTCACTTCCGTCGGCAAATACCGCGCAGACATAGATCTCGTAAACGTCAGATGCGGGGATAGTAAACGGCATAACGGGCGATGTGGCCTTTTCTTCGGCGGTTACCTCGCGCAGCGGGAAGAACTGGAAGTCAACCGAGCCCTTGCGGTAAACGCGGTATTTTACGGCATCCTTTACATCGTCGAATATCAGCAGGAAGCTCGCGACATTGTTCTCGATATGCAGCTCCTGCATAGCAAAGCCTGTGGGTGAGGTTGAGTCGGGAGCGATCGGGGCGCGGAACTGCGCGGGTTTCTCGATCGGGAATTCGGTATTTATGAGTCCTCTGATCGGATCGAACTCGGGATCGTCGGAATCCTTTATAGCCTTTGCCACGAGACCCACATAGATGGTCGCGCCGTATTCCTGCAGGTGCGTGTTGTCCGAAACGCCGTTGGCGTAAGCGCTGTCGGGATAAGCGTCGGGAGCGGCCCAGAGGTAGATGAGCTTTGATTCCTCGGGACCGATCTCATTGAGATAATCTACCGAGAGCCTGCACAGATCGATGACCGGAACGTGCTCACTCTCGCCGAGCGCGAGCATTACGTCCGCGTATTTTCCGAAGGACGCAACGAAGGTGCCGTTCGCGCCGTCACAGTTTCTGCGCGCGATCGGAGTCACGAGTACCGGAACGACCTTACGGGCGCGGCAGGAACGGATGTATTTTTTGAGCCAGAATCCGAAATCGGCGGGAGCAACGTATCTGTTGGGGCGCACCGCGGTCGCGTCATTGTGGCCCCACTGGATGAAGCAGAAGTCGCCGGGCGCTGTGCGGGAAAGAAGCCTGTCCCATTTGCCCTCGTTGATGAAGGAGCGGGCGCTGCGGGCGCCGATCGAGCGGTTCTCAATGTCCGCATGGGGTGTCTCGTAAATATGGTTCTGCGGGTACATCAGATCGGGAGACATGAGCTCCTCGGTGAGATTACCGTCATTGAAATATCTGTAAAATACCTGGCCCCAGCCTGCCTGAGGGTAGTGGAACTGGTCGTAGGACTGGACTGTGGAGTCAGAGGCAAGGAACAGAGTGGGCTTTGCCTTGGGCGCTTTTTCGGGCAGATACTCGTAGGTGATGTCGTTTATGATGAGCGTGAAAACTCCTGCATCCTCCTTAACCTTGGCGTCGGTCGGTACGAATATCTGCAGCAGCACGTTATCCTCGACCGAGCAGATCGGGAACGTGAGCTTTACGTTCGACGCGCCTGCGGGCAGGACTTCGCCGTTTATCTTCAGGATATCGTTGGCATAGCAGCTGACCTTTGTTTCTTCGTTTGAAGGATTCGAAACCGTCAGTGTGAACTCCGCGTCGCGCACGCCTGTCGCAAATGAGAAGCCGGGGCCCTCGACGTAAGCATAGATGCCGAAACCTGTGCTCTCGGTCTCGGTCCACATCTTCGAGGTGATCAGCAGGCCGCCGTCGGACTTACTGCAGACGGGCTGCGAGGTACCGGCCGCGGCGGTGCCTGCGTTTAAGGCATCGATATCAGATACAGGCTCACATGAGCGCACTCTTTCGTGATAAACTCCGCTCTGCCAGCCCTCGGCCTCGGCGGGATATGTAATATTAAGAATCTCGGCTTTTTCGTAAAACATATGGAACTACCATCCTTTTGCTGTTATAATACTTCATCAGTGAGCATAACATTTAGAAAAAACAAATGAAAGCGGTTAGCGTCCAAAAAATAATTTGATACTTTTTCGCAGCTTGATGATAATTCTGCGCAAAACCGCTCATTTAGCGCTTTGGCGCGCGAGGCGCGCAAGACACCCGACGGACGGGGGAGACTCATCCGGCGGAGCATGGAGGATACGGATGGAAGGAAAGATATTTGATTACGACGGGCCGGTCGTACGGGCAACGGAAAAGCTCGGACAGCTGATCCTGCTGAATATACTTACGATACTCTGCAGTCTGCCGGTCGTTACCTTCGGCGCGGCTTTTGCGGCGCTCGATACGGTGGTTCTCAAGATGTCGAAGGACGAGGAGAGCTATGTGGCGAGATCCTTTTTCAAGGCTTTTAAGGCGAATCTGAAGCTCGGGATCCTGAGCTCGCTCGCGATACTGGGGCTGCTCGTGTTCGGACTGGCAGATTACTATGCGACAACACTGGTCGATGCCTGGTTTGTGGCCCCTGTAAGGGCGCTGCTGGTCGCGTTCGGAGTATTCTTCGCGATCACGGTTACATTCCTGTTCCCGGTGATGGCCAAATTCGAGGCCGGTTTTGTCGATACGGTCAAAAACGGGTTCAAATATTCGGTCTCGCATATCGGTAAAACCCTGCTGAAGCTGTTCCTGAACCTGCTC
>JAGCSS010000265.1 GCA_017964055.1 Lachnospiraceae bacterium | reverse complement strand
CGGGTCACATAGATGTGCATCTTTTCTTTGAGGACGATCTGATCAGGATCGATGTCATAGACGACGGTGTGGGTATGTCGCCCGAAAAAGCCGAAGCCATCCTGAAAAACGGCAGCGAAACCAAATCCGAGTTCTTCAGGGAGCTCGGCGTATACAATGTAAACCGCCGCCTGCAGTTCGAATACGGAGACCGCGCAGGCATAACGATAAACAGCACCGAAGGCGAAGGCACGGTGATGACGGTGCGCATACCCGCGGTAAATCACGCTGCCGGGCAGTCCTGATCCCTTTTCGGTGAGAATACAGACACAGAACGGAGTATAGAAATGTATAAGCTTCTTATTGTCGACGATGAGCCTCTGGTTCAGGTCGGAGTCCGCTCCATGCTCAACTGGGGCAAGCTTGATATCGAGGTCATCGGTACGGCGGCAAACGGCCGCATCGCACTCGATATCATCGAGGAAAAGCATCCCGATCTAGTTGTCACAGACATAAAAATGCCCGTCATAGACGGGCTTGAACTCGTGCGCCTGTGCCGTGAGCGTTACGGCGAGCGCGATCCTCATTTCATATTCCTGACCAGCTATGAGGAGTTCCAGCTGGCCAGACAGGCGATCGTTTACGGCGTATCCGACTATCTGGTCAAGCTTGAGCTCTCTCCCGCGCTCCTCGAAGAGGCTGTCATGCGCGTGATCGAGGATATCCGCAAGATACGCGCGATGCAGACAAGCGAGGCAAGTCTTGCCGCGCCGCTCCGTGAGAAATTCTTTATACGTCTGCTCAGCAATCTGTTTGAGAGCAGCGAACAGTTTGAACTCGAAAGCAAGGAACTGGGGTTATCGTTCGATACGACTGCATATACCTGCTGCGCCGGCACTTTAAGCGCCGCGGGCGACGAGGACATGCCGTATGACAGGCAGCTCTCGGTTTTCAGCTCCGCGCTCAGCATGATCGGCGAGCTGTCGGAAAAATATATGCCCTCCTACTGCATCGCTCTTGATATGCGCCATTTCGCGGTTATTTTCTGCGGTGCGTCCGACTGTGAAAAGCTTAAAGGCATCCTCTCCGGAATAGCCGAAACCGTATTCAAATACTACAAAGTGAGCTTCCTCTGCGGCATAGGCACCTGCGCGTCGGAGCCGCTCGGCATAGGCGAATCGTACCGCAGCGCCCGCATGGCTCTCGTACAGGCAGACGAGTCATCTCCCATCGTATGCTTTGATACGCTCCCGGACGAGACCCTGGCCCACAGCTCCTTTAACATGAGCATATTTAAGAGTTCCCTAACCAAGGCGTTCGAGGAGTATGATTCAGGTGAATTAAAAAAACTGATCGACAGCCTCTGCTCCCTGTTCTCCGAACATCCGGGCGGCTATGTGCAGGCTCTCGACGCCGCTTCCAACATCCTGTATCTGGCCATCTCGCTTCTGTCCGACGGCGAAGAGCTGCTGACAGAAATGTTCGCGGACAGTCCCGACGGGTACCGCTCGCTCTATCTGCAGAAAAATGTGGAGCAGATCGTCGGATGGCTCTCCCACTTCGGCAAGAGCATGTGCGCCGTATTCGACGAACGCAGGAACGATCATAAGAACCATATCGTCAGCAATGTCAAGAAATACATCTCCGAGCACATACAGGAACGCCTGGCTCTCGACAAGGTAGCCGCGGCGTTCGGAATCAGTCCCAATTATCTGAGCCAGCTCTTCGGGAAATACAGCGATCTGGGCTTCTCGGAATATGTCAACTCCTGCAAGATCCGTGAGAGCAAGGAACTCCTCGCTACCGGCCGTTACAAGGTCTACGAGGTAGCCGACATGCTCGGCTACGAGAGCGCGTTTTATTTCAGCAAGGTATTCAAAAAGGTCGAAGGCATCGCTCCGACCGAATATCTGAACCAGCCGCACAGCTGAACCGGCATGGCATCCGCCTCGTTACACTCAACACTAAAAGAAAGCAGGTGATCCCATGGATCATTCTTTGACCGCAAAGGAGCTGCAGGAGCAGGCGGCAGCCCTTGTGCCGGAATATTCGGTTCCGGATACGGAATATACGCTTGCAAATAATCTTGATGAGCTCCGCCGTTTCAACGATAACTCCGCTCCCGGTGAGAACGGTACGCTCGCGCGCATCGGGCTGCGCATAATCCCCGACAGTTTTTATGCTCCCTCTCTCACCGGCATAAAGGTTTCCAGACTCAACGGGCTTGCGCCCGAAATACGCAGTTTAAGGAACATCACTGTCCGCGGCTGCTTTGTGACCGGTGATCTGACCGGGCTGCACGGCAAAGAGTTGGGGCGTTTTTTCCGTGCCTGTTACGAGAGCGCCAAACAGATGACCGTCATACTTCCATGCGCAATGCCTTATCTGTGCGTCGAAAACGGCCTTTCCGCGCTTGCATTCAATCAAAAAGAGCATCCCGAAACACTCCGGGATGCCCTGACTGCAGCACAGATCGTGGCCATGCAGAACCGGACCGCGTTCTATGCGAAACTGCTCATTACTTGACAAGTGTGCTAAGACGCAAGGACGGTTTTCTTCTATTTGCGGTAAGGCGTGTCCTCGAGCGGCAGGCTCTGACGGAACTTGCCGTCATATTTGTAGTATGCCGCCGCGCAGGCCGGAGCTGTGGGGATCATGCACAGCTCTCCGCATCCCTTTGCGCCGAGCGAGTAAGGAAGCTTGTCCTCTTCCTTGGGCTCGCAGAGTATTACCTCCAGCTCGGGTGCGGCGTCGGCACGCATGAAACCTATGGTTCCGAACTTGCTCTTGAATACACCGTCTTCTATCTCTATCTTCTCTGTGACTCCGTAACCGATACCCATGAGCATACCGCCCTCGATCTGTCCTTCAACGGACTGGATGTTGACAGGCGTTCCGACATCAAATGCGGATACTGCCTTCTTTATCCTGCCGTCGTCGTCGAGGATGATGACCTGGGCGCCGTAGGAATACGATACATGGCTGATCGGGTTCTCCTTGATCGCGCCGAGCGGATCGGTCTGTGCCGAATACTCGCCGAGGAACTCGCATCCTTCGAGCTCTGCCAGGGTCTTGCCTTCGAGAGCTGCCTTCAGCTTCTCTCCTACGCGTCTGGCGGCTTCACCCGTCATAACGGTCTGGCGTGACGCGGTGGAAGTACCCGCATCGGGTGTACGGACAGTATCGGCCGTCTCAAATACGAACAGCGCGGGATCGAGATTCGTCACATGGCAGATCTCGGTCAGTACCATCTGTCCGATGCCCTGTCCCATACATGACGCGGAAGTGCGGATATGGATCTTGCCCTGCTCGATGCTCAGCAGCACGCGTCCGATATCCTTTTTGCCCATGCCTGTGCCGGAATTCTTGAAACCGCAGGCCAGTCCCGCATATTTGTTGCCGTAGTATACGTCCTTGACGGCGTCGAGACATGCAGCCATATTGGTGTTCGGATCCGCAGTCTGTCCGTTCGG
>JAGCSS010000264.1 GCA_017964055.1 Lachnospiraceae bacterium | reverse complement strand
TTGTTCCGGTGATCCGCGACAAGGTACACGACGAAAAGAGGGACGGACGTTTTTACGGCTTTAAGACCGCGGAAAAGATCGCGATCGAGATGCTGTTTAAAAAGGCGGGCAAAGAAGCCGATGTCCTCGACGGCGGCGAGCAGACAGACGCGGAATGTCTCGATGCCGGGGATGTTAAGGAAGTAGTGGCTTTCGGCAGATCGTACTCTAAGGGCTATGCCGCTCTCGAAGAGATGATCGGCATGGAAAAGATCATCGAGAGAGTAAAAGAGATAGTTGCGCAGGTAAAGGTCTCGGTCGGCAACGAAAAGCTTGACAGACCCTGCATACATATGAGATTTACGGGCGCTCCGGGTACCGGCAAGACTACGGTCGCGAGGATCCTCGGCGAGATATTCCGCGAAGAGGGGATACTCAGAAAGGGTGGCTTCTTCGAGTATTCGGGCCGCGATCTCGTTGCGGAATATGTCGGTCAGACAGCGGTAAAGACCGCGTCGATCTGCCGTGACGCGTACGGTTCGGTGCTCTTTATCGATGAGGCTTACGCGCTCTACAGCGACGGCGGGCCCGGAAACAACGACTACGGCAGGGAGGCCATCACGACACTGGTGGCTGAGATGGAAAACCACCGCGATGACATGCTCGTTGTCATGGCGGGCTATACCGACGATATGGACAATCTGATGAAGATGAACGAGGGCCTGAGGAGCCGTATGCCGATCATGCTTCATTTTGAGAATTATACGAGAGAGCAGCTGTTCGAGATATTCATGCTGATGGTTAAGAAGCATTTCGCTTATACCGAGGACCTCGAAGCGGAGGCAAAGTTATATTTCATGGCGCTTACCGACGAGTACATGGAGGCACGCGAGTTCTCGAACGCCCGCTTTGTGAGAAACCTTTACGAGCGTACCTGGTCAAAGGCGGCACTCAGGGCTTCGCTTGAGGGCAGGAGCGATTTTATACTGAAAAAAGATGACTTTACCGCCGCATCGCTTGACAGGGAATTCAGCGAAAAGATCGGCGACCGCAAGAAGATAGGTTTCTGAGTAATTTAGCTGCTTACCGATGGAGGAACTGATGGATCCGCATTTACAGCTGACAATTTCACATATATCACTGACTCTGGCCTCACTGGTGCTGGACGTTATCCTCTGCATCATCATACATGGTGACGGAGCGAGGAAAGAGCAGCGCAATAAGAAATATCTGGCCTTTTGCTTTGTAATGATCATAGGCATGGTACTTACATGCCTCGATGAAGCATTGAGAAGGGACGGACTGGTACAGATGCCTCAGCGGGTAGGTCTGGCTCTGTATCTGTCAACATACCTTGCGAATACACTGCTTTGCTATTTCTTTTCACGCTATACCGAGACCTTTTTCAAGGAACGGTCGGTTTTCTGGCGACGGCTTTCGAATGTCAACGGCGGGCTGATGGTATTGGCCATCGTCCTGAATGTCGGATGCTATGTCCGCAAATTCATGACACTCGACGGCTCCGCCGAGAATTTCGGTATAACGCCGTGGTTCAGGTTCGTTATCGCGTTTGCCTTTGAACTGTATTTTATACTGTATTCGGCTGTGCTGTTTGTCGCGCACCGCAGGGAGCCGAGCAAGAGAGCCGTGATCACTGCGGTCGGAGCTTTTTTGCTGACGATATCCGGTATCGTGCTCGAGTTATTTAACAAGACAGGCATTCTGATCAATTATTTCGGTGCCGTTATCGGACTCTATGTTTTCTACATTGGAGTGGAGACGCCCGATTACAAGCTGCTGCTCACCGCGCTTTCCGAGCTGGAAAAAGAAAAGAAGCGTGCGGATGAAGCGAACGATTCAAAGTCCGCGTTCCTCGCAGATATGTCGCATGAGATCAGGACTCCGATAAACGCCGTCATCGGAATGAACGAGATGATCCTGAGGGAATGCAGCGACAGGAACATACTCGGCTACGCAAAGAACATCGACAGTTCAGGCAAGACCCTGCTTTCCATAATCAACGATGTACTCGATATCTCAAAGATCGAAGCGGGCAGGATGGAGCTCGAACCGGGAGAATACAGCTTCGGGACGCTGATCCATGATACGGTCAACCTGATCCTGCCCAAAGCCGAAGGAAAGGGACTGATATTTGAATGGAACGCTGATGAGAGCATGCCCGACAGGCTCTTCGGCGACGAAAAAAGGATCAGGCAGATCCTCATTAATCTGCTCAACAATGCGGTTAAATACACTGAAAAGGGATATGTAAAGCTCGAGATAGCGTACGAACTCGCCGGACGTGACATAGAGCTGTCCATTGATATTTCCGATACGGGTATCGGTATAAAAGAAGAGGATATGGGCAGGCTGTTCAATAAATTCGACCGTCTCGACAAGGAACGCAACAGATCGATCGAGGGCACGGGACTCGGTCTGCCGATAGTCATCAGTCTCTTAAGGCTCATGAAGGGTACGATAGACGTTAACAGCATATACGGCGAGGGAACGGCATTTCACATAACGATCCCGCAGAAGGCTGTCGGTGAAGAGACGATAGAAGAATTCCGCAAACGGACCGAAAAGAACAGGAGCCTTGGGAGCGGATACCGGGCGCTGTTTACCGCGCCCGACGCACGCATACTCGTTGTGGATGATACTGCGGTCAACCTCGTGGTCGTAAAGGGACTGCTAAAGACCACGGGTATCGGGATAGATACCGCATCGAGCGGCAAAGAAGCTCTCAAAAAGTGCGAAGAGACCGCGTACGACCTGATACTTATGGACATCCGCATGCCTCTGATGAGCGGAACAGAGTGCATGCATCTGATAAAGCAGCAGGAGAACGGCCAAAACCGAAAAACTCCCGTTATATGCCTGACCGCGGATGCCATAGCGGGCGCACGAGAGCATTATCTCGAGGAGGGTTTTGACAGCTATATCACCAAGCCCTTCAAGAGCAGTGATTTTGAGGCGGCTCTCGCTCAGTTCCTGCCTGCTTCAAAGGTTAAATACACTTCGATCGGAGAATGACAATGAAAGGTTTTCTGCCTGTTTGTCCCGCGGATATGATGGCCCGCGGATGGGATGAGGTTGATTTTGTATATGTGATAGGTGATGCCTATGTGGACCATTCGTCGTTCGGACCCGCTATTATCAGCAGGGTGCTCGAGGCGCACGGATATAAAGTGGCGATCATTTCACAGCCCGACTGGGCCGACGTGGAGAGCGTTGCCGTATTCGGGCGCCCGAAGCTCGGGTTTCTGGTGAGCTCCGGCAATATGGATTCGATGGTCAATCACTATACGGTCAATAAAAAACACCGTTCGCAGGACGCCTATACGCCGGGCGGAAAGACAGGCAAGCGTCCCGATTACGCGACCGTTGTATACTGCAATCTGATCAAAAAACGCTTCAAAGGCGTACCTGTTGTGATAGGCGGCATAGAAGCGAGCCTGCGGCGTCTCGGCCATTACGACTACTGGTCCGATAAGATGAAACGCTCGGTGCTGCTCGATTCGGGCGCCGATCTGCTGATCTACGGCATGGGTGAGCTCGCGATAGTGGAGATCGCGGATGCACTCGCGTCAGGCATAGATATCTCGGACCTTACATTTGTCAGGGGAACAGTATATAAGACCAGGGATGTTTCATCAGTAAACGACGGCATCATGCTGCCCGATTACGATACTATCGCATCCGACCGCGCCGAATACGCGAGGAGCTTTTATACACAGTATGTCAATACGGATTTTGTGACCGCAAAGCCTCTTATCGAGCAGTACGGCATCAACCGTTATGTGGTGCAGAACCCGCCCCAGAGACCTCTGACCACCGAAGAGTTTGACGATGTATATGAGCTGCCTTATATGAATTCCTACCATCCGTCGTATGACGCGGAGGGCGGAGTCCCCGCGATCAACGAGATCAAATTCTCACTCACGAGCAACAGAGGATGCTTCGGAGGCTGCAGCTTCTGCGCGCTGACCTTCCATCAGGGCAGGATAGTGCAGGTAAGGAGTCATGAGTCTCTTGTGAAAGAGGCTGAAGCGATGACCGAAGAGCCGGATTTCAAGGGCTATATACATGACGTGGGCGGCCCCACGGCCAATTTCAGAGGCCCGGCATGCTCAAAGCAGCTCACCAAGGGCGTCTGTCCCAATAAGCAGTGCCTGTTCCCCGAGGTCTGCAAAAACGTGCATGCCGACCATAAGGATTATCTTGAACTACTGCGGAAGCTCCGCAAGATACCTAAGGTCAAAAAGGTATTTGTCCGTTCGGGACTTCGATTTGACTATATACTCGCCGATCCGAACGGAGAGGCTTTCCTTAGCGAGCTATGCAAATACCATGTGAGCGGCCAGCTGCGCGTGGCACCTGAGCATGTTTCGACGAACGTGCTGTCCCTGATGGGGAAGCCGAAGGCTGAGGTATACGGCTCGTTCCTTAAGATGTATGAGCGCGTGAATAAGTCGCTCGGGATGGAGCAGTTTGCGGTGCCGTACCTGATGAGCTCTCATCCGGGCTCCACGCTCGAGGACGCGATAGCCCTCGCCGAGGCCGTAAGGGACCTCGGATATATGCCCGAGCAGGTGCAGGATTATTATCCGACGCCTTCGACCATATCGACGGTCATGTATTATACGGGGCTCGATCCGCGCACGAGGAAAAAGGTCTATATCCCTAAGACGCCTCACGAAAAAGCGATGCAGCGTGCGCTCATACAGTACAGAAAGCCCGAGAACTACGAGCTGGTCAAAGAAGCTCTGATCAAGTGCCACAGGGAGGACCTGATCGGATTCGATCACAGTAAGTGCCTGATACCTCCGAGGAAGATGTCGGAGCGACCGGCATATCAAGGCAAACCGGGATCCGACAAGACACGGGGCGGTAAAGCCCGGTCAGGTAAATCTCAGGGCGGCAACAATAATCCTCAAAGATCAGTTGCTGCAAAAAACCGTACCGACAGTAAGAGGGAGCCTTCGGGAAACAGGCCGGGCACAGGCAGGAAATCTGCCGCGCAGGGACGTAAAAAGAAGTAAGATAGGGAAAGGAATGCAATATGTCTCAGAAAAATACCGTAGTCTCGTGCGATGACTGCATGTATTATGAGTATGATGAGGAGTATGAGGAGTATTATTGCTCCCAGGCCAACATGGATGAGGACGATCTGGCCAAGATGGCGGAGGATTCGCATTACAGATGTCCTTTTTACAGACGGGGGAACGAGTATACCATCGTGAAGCACCAGATATAGGTGCCGGGAGTCGTTTGGCGGCCTGAAAATAAGCTACGAACGGAGAAAGACTATGGGAAAGATCGAGAAGATCAGGCTTACGCCCGCAAAGTGCGCGGTCGATCTGGGGGACGGCAGCGAGAGGGGCTTTTATGTGGACCAGGACTATATCCTGAACAAGCTGCACAGACCGCACAGGGCTGTCAATCTTATGTACTGCTATTATCCGCTGGATAAGGAATGGCCCGCGCGTGCGCAGGACGCATTTGCGGACAAGGAAGTCGGATTTGCGTGGGATTATCCCTATGACAATTATTTCCCTTACAGGGGAGGACTCGAAGGAGACCGCAGCGGTGAGCCTTTTACCTGCATGAAGGATATCCGCAGGCATGGGCAGGACGTGATCCTGACACTGACCTGCGACACGCATGTGAGCGATGAGCAGATCGCCGCAATAGCGGAGGATTTAAAGCCCTACGGCAGGATGATGCTGAGGCTCAACCACGAGTGTACGGGCGACTGGTTTTCTTATACAAAGCGTTCATCATATCAAGAAATTGCAGACTTTTTCGTGCGTTTCAAAAGGATACTTAATGAGCATGCGCCTCAGATAAAGATCATACTCTGCGCGGGGCAGGTTTCTGACCTTAAAAAGCCCGAGCTCGAGATGGAGGATGTTTTCTTTGAGGCCGGAAAAGTGACCGATCTCTGGTCGATAGACAACTATATCGCGCTCAACTGGGGCTGGCCCTATGAGGTGGCCGAAAAGACCAATAAGTCGCATAAGCTTACCGATTGCCGCATAATATTCGAGCAGATGAGGGCGACCTACAAAAGATATGTCGAGCTCTACGGAGTTAAAAAGCCTCTCGTGATGTCGGAACTCAATGCCGACGGCGATGTGGCGGGGCCCTATAAGCAGGCGGCGATGATGAAGGAGTTCTACGAGCTGGTAAAGAACGATCCCGACAGGTGCTGTGCCGGCATCACGCTGTATCAGTTCAGGGACGACGGCAGGCTGGGTCTTGAGTTTACCGACCCGAGCAACCCCACAAACGGCATAGAGTGGCCTCTGCTGGCCGTTTACCGCGACATCATCGATGATGATTTCTTTAAGCCCGGGATCGAATCTGATGGATGCATCGGTGAGGTTAGCGAGCATGATAATGATGATGTGTCTGCAGACGCAGGATTCGAGCAGACGCTTCGCTGGGGCGGAGCCGAGGATGCCGAAGGAGTGGCTGTGGAACTCGCCTTTGACGGCAATCCTATATTTGCGGAAGCGAATTTCAATAATGATCTTAAGGACGCCAATCTTATGCTGGAGCTCAACGGCCGCTGGTTCTACAAGGCGCCGGGAGCGACATTCGTTGATTTCATGCCCGCATTTTACGGGAAGGACATACCCGCAGGCAGCACCCTTAAGCTCAGGATATTCGCGCCTCCAGCGGACGGAGTGAACGACCCCGCGCAGGGCGAGGGCTGGACGGAAAACTATTATTACACACTGAGATCCTTGCCCGATATAAGACTGAGATTCGAGCCGGTCATCTGACCGGCTTTTTTATTGCTGTACACCGAAGCCGACAATAGCTTGATATGCACACAGTTTAGCTATATTTCTGCTTGTAATGGGAGCCGGATACAGGTAGAATTATAAACAGGGCATCAGGGCCCCGTACTTATGCAGACAGAAAAGAACTGTGGGACTTAAAAGGAGAAAGAAATGGGTAAAAAATCTATCAAAGAAAACAAGAACATATACCAGAAGAGCCGTGAGGCACTCGAACTCACCAGAGAAAAGGCAGCGGACCTGCTCGAGTTCATCTCGGACGACCGCATAGAAAAGATCGAGAGCGAGAAATCATATCCTCATCCCGATGAGATCGTTGCCATGGCAAAGGCCTACAAGAACCCGGGACTCTGCAATTATTACTGTGCCAATGAATGTCCCATCGGAAAAGAGACCAGGGTACCCGAACTGCAGCTTAAAGATCTTTCGCAGATCGTGCTGGAGATCCTTAACTCACTTGACCGCGTTGACAAGGAAAAGAGCAAATTTATCAATATCGCGGTCGACGGTGCGATCACCAACGATGAGCTGCATGATTTCGCGAAGATCAAACATGAGCTCGACCAGATCACCGTTGCGGTCAATTCGCTGAAGCTCTGGTTCAATCAGACCATCGCCGACGGTAAGATCGACCTGTCCGCCCTGGAGCAGGAAGAGAAGAGTTTGAAATAGGTTCCTTCATTCGTGAATCTGTAATAATAACTCACTTAGGGGATTGAAAATCTTTTCGAAAACAGATAAAATACTTAACAGTGGGTGAAAACCCAACAAAGCTACACGATTTTGAAAGGAGAATGTAACTATGGGACTTATAGCTGCAGCATTGAGCTCAGTCAGCTCAACACTTGCGGATCAGTGGAAAGAATTTTTCACATGCGACGCTATCGATAAGGATGTGCTCGTTGTCAGGGGTACAAAGATGACAAAGGGCGGAAATAAGGGTAACGATAATGTTATCTCGAACGGCAGCGGCATCGTTGTTGCCGACGGACAGTGCATGATCATCGTTGACCAGGGTAAGGTTGTTGAGATCTGCGCAGAGCCCGGCCAGTTCACTTATGATTCTTCTTCGTCGCCCAGCATTTTCGCAGGCAACCTCGGGGAGAGCATTCTCGCTACATTCAAGGAGCTCGGAGCTCGTATCGCTTACGGCGGAGATGTAGCTAAGGATCAGAGAGTTTACTACTTCAATACAAAGGAGATCATCGACAACAAGATCGGTACTCCCGCACCCGTTCCTTTCCGTGTTGTTGACGCGAACGCGAACATGGACATGGATATCGGAATGCGCATGAACGCGATCTACACCTATAAGATCACCAACCCCATCCTGTTCTATACTAACGTTTGCGGCAA
>JAGCSS010000263.1 GCA_017964055.1 Lachnospiraceae bacterium | reverse complement strand
TAAGGGTATTAACGGAAATAACGTTTTCCGTCATTATGTCACGAATCAGCGCGTCAGGATCCGCAAGCAGCAGGGTACGCAGGGTAACGATACCGATCAGCTTGCGTGACGCATCTAGCACGTAACAGTTGTTGATCGTCTCTTTGTCGATACCGTCCTTACGGATCTTCTCGATCGCTTCGGAAACCTTCAGATGCGCCTTCAGTCCCTCAAACTCAGTGGTCATCAGGCTTCCGGCGGAATCGTCGGGGTATTTCAGCAACTGGTTGATCGTACGTCTGGTCTCGATGCTGGTCTGCGCGAGCAGCCTCGTAACAACATTCGCGGGCATCTCGTCGATCAGGTCGGCAGCATCGTCGACGTCCAGGTTATCGATGATGCCTGCAGCCTCACCGAGTGAGAACTTCAGGATCAGTTCCTGCTGTACGTCGATAGAGAAATAAGCAAAGACATCCGCCGCCATGTCCTTCGGCAGTATCCGGAAGAATGTCAGTGCTTCGTCAAGGGGGAGCTCCTCCAGCAGCGCAGCCATGTCGGCCTCGTTGATCTTGGAACTGAGCTCACGGAATTCCTTGTAAGACTTATTTTCGATGAGTTCCCTCATCTTCTCCATAAGATCTTCCATGATAAATCTCCTTTTGGGTATTAAGTTTTACGATACGTTCGTGTGGCGGTACATCGGCCATGCTTGGTTTGCCTGCGTTATCCGTACTCATAAAACCACCCCCTTCCAGAGATTCTTATCATCAGAGTCCAAAGACCCGCTATTTATCATACTCTCTTTTTCATGGATTTTCAATCGAAAAAACTCACAATATTTAATTTAAATTTAACCCGTTCCGGTCCCTTTCCGGGCGCGAAAGCTAAAGAAACTTGCATTTTATGCCGATAATATCTATAATTAACAGGATTACATCATAAAGGAGTGTGAACATTTTGGAACCAGGCGTCGTGGGACGACTAATAACCCTTGTCATATTATTGCTGTTATCGGCCTTCTTCTCTTCGGCCGAGACCGCTTTCATGTCTTTAAATAAACTTCGTGTCCGTGCCGATGCGGACGAAGGATCGAACCGCGCAAAGCTGATCCTCTCGCTGCTCGACAATACGGATAAGCTTCTTACGACCATATTGATAGGCAACAATCTCGTCAATATCGTTGCGTCTTCGCTTACCACCACTTTGATGATCGATCTGTTCGGCAGCCGCGCCATCGGTATAGCTACCGGTATTCTGACGCTGCTGATACTTATCTTCGGTGAGATCACCCCCAAGACCATCGCATCCAAAAAAGCCGTTAAAATGGCAGGCATTTATGCGCCTTTTATCAATCTCATAGTTACCGTACTGACACCCGTGACTTTTGTGGTCAGCTTCCTCTCCCGCGGTGTTTTAAAGCTGTTCGGAGTCGATTCCGACGAAAAAGCGGCTGCGGTCACCGAGAGCGAGCTGCTTACGATGGTCGATGTCAGCAACGAAGAAGGCATACTCGAGTCAGACGAACGCGAGATGATCAACAATGTGGTCGATTTCGGCGATACCGTTGCGCGTGACGTTATGGTCCCCGCGATCAATATGACCTGCGTTCCCGATGACATTTCCTATGAAGACCTGCTCTCCGTCATCCGCAGCGAGCAGTACTCCAGGATGCCCGTTTACAAGGATACCAAGGACAATATCGTCGGCATCATCTGGGCAAAGGACCTCGTTATCAAATACGACGGCAAAAAGCCTTTCAGTATCACCGATTACATGCGCAAGCCCTATTACACCTACGAGCAGAAAACGACCCGTGAGCTCATGACGGACATGCGCAAGGAGTACACCACTCTCGCCATCGTACTCGACGAATACGGCGCCACAGCGGGTCTTATAACGCTGGAGGACCTTCTGGGAGAGATCGTCGGTGAGATCAGGGATGAGTACGATATGGACGAGGTAGACGAGATCAATAAGGTTTCGGATACGGTCTATGAAGTGAAAGGCCAGACCAAGCTCGAAGACATAAAAGAAACCGTCGGAATAGATATCACTTCCGACGATTACGATTCGATTGCCGGTCACGTGATCCACCTCCTCGGGCATATCCCCGCAGAAGGTGAATCGGTTACCGAAAACAATGTTGAATATACAGTTACATCAGTCATCAAGAACAGAATCGGGAAGATCCGAATAACCATCGTCCCTGTCGTCTGAGTAGTTGCGTTTATGCTTTCTGCCCTGGAACGACTGGTAGGAACCGGTCTTGGGCGAGTACTGGACATGCTGCTTTGTATGCTGCTTGTTGTGGCCGTCCTTGTTGTCCCGGTTATTGTTCTGATCGTTATTTTTGTTATATCTGGAAGTATAATCGTATCCGTTGCGATTATACTTCTTTTTCTTTTTGTGCTTCTGATATGTGTACTCAGGCTTCGGCGCGGTCTCTTCCTTATCCTCGATCCTGCGGTTCATGAAATAGATGAACCTGTCGATGGCATTGAGGATATCTGCGAAATCCGACCTCGGAGCCACCTCGATATACTTTTCGAGGATCTCGGTCTGCTTCTCACCCTTGTATCTGCCGTAGAAGATATCAAAGAGGTTATGTCCGCGCATGTAGATCTTGAAGGTCTCGATGTTCTTCTTCAGATCGTCCTTTGTACGGATGTTGAGGCCGGTCATCTGGCGCATGTTCTTCGCGCTCGCGAGCTTATACAGATAAGACTTGTATTTCTCGAACAGTGTGTTGTAGAACTCCTCCTCGTACCCTATCACGCCTATCCTGACCATGACGTCGGGATTGAGGAAATAGTTCTCGAACGAGTAATACTTCAGGATCAGGATGTTGCGCGGCTGGATCCTCGGCAGAGAATTAACGTCCTCAAGCGCCCTGTCGTCGTAATACTTGCAGAGCTGCTTTACCAGAGTGTCCGGGTTCTTGCCGTCGCTGTCCCTGATCATCAGGAACTGGTCCTTTAAGTACAGCTGGTTGATATATTTGAGGTTCGCGTAGGTCTTGATGTTCGTGCAGCTGTTCGTCGTAACGATCGATATCCTCTGCAGCGTGCCGTCCTCGTTGTAAACCTCGGAATAATACTTTTTGAGCAGCAGAGGCAGTCTCGAGCTGTCCTGCTTGCCCTCGACGATGAATACGAAGTTCACGTTCATCAGGTCGTTTGCCGAGTATCCGAGATCGTCGAGGATCTTGTCGATATCGGTATTCTCGTTGATGACGCTGTTGTAATCCTCATCGAGAACAATTTGTTTAATCTGCTTTGAATTAAAGTTGAATATCAGATTCGGCGAATGTGTCGAGAAGAATACCTGGTTTTTCTTCGATAATCTGTACAGGATCTCACTGGCCGTTTTCTGCATCGAGGGATGGAGATAGATCTCGGGGTCCTCGATCATGATGATCGACGGCATGGTGCTGTTTTCCTCGGAATATGCCTCTAGCAGCGAAAGGATGTATATACTCTTCGCTCCCGCGGAAAGCGTATTTATCGAGTCGGCGCCGTAACGGTCCCTGTTCAGCACTATCGTGTCAAGTTTGATCAGGTCCTTATTATTGAGGTTCATGACAAACTTCAGGTCCTGCTGACGGCCGCTGTTGCGGACATAGAACTTGTTCAGCTTGTCCATGAAACTGTCCAGGTTAACCTGCAGGATCTTATATTCCAACAGTCTCATGCTCTCGAGGATCGTCATCTCCTCGGGCATCTTTTCTTTTATCTCGGCGATGCACTTAAAGCAGTCTGTACACTGCTTGGCTTCGTCCTTCAGGCAGAGGTTCTCTCTGACGCCCTTCAGGGCATTCTTGGACTCTGCGGTAAATATCTCGTCCTGGATATCCTTAACGTTACGCCTGTGGTCGATAAAATGGACCTTGGGCAGGACTTCGGCGATCACGGGATTGCTCTTGTTCACGCCGTCGGAATAACGGGTCCTGAGCTCATCGTCCGCCACAAAAACGAAATCGAGTATGCCGCCGAGATCATCCCTGTCCGGTGTCAGGACCTCAAAGGCCGCGTATTCGTCGAAATCGGACTCCTTACGCTTGAAGGTAGGCAGTTTCTTGCAGAAATCGTCGTACCACATGCTGAAGGTCTTATAGATGCTGACAACGCCGTTGTTGTAGAAATTACGGATATCGTCGTCGCTGATCTCGAGCTTGACCGCGATCTCGATGTTGCGGTCCGGGCTGTTGTAGTCCGTGACCTTGATCGCATACTGCCCCGTTATGGCCAGTATCGCATGCAGTATGGTCGTCTTACCCGTACTGTTCTTACCCACAATGATCAGAGCATCTTCGATATCGTCGATGTTCATCTCGCGGATAGTCTTGAAATTCTTGATCAACAATGAGGTTATTTTCATAGAGCCTCCGCAGCATAAATATTTTGGGTTATTTATTGACTATGATCACCGTCGAAGGACTGTTGAGCTTCAGAGTCTCTTCGATGGAACCCGCCGAACCGGCGTCCTTCGAATAAGGAAGGACGATAACAAGATAAGGCTTCGCGTTGCCGAATATCATATCCTCGGTCGAAGCTATATCCGGATAAATAGTGATCTTGCGCTTTTCAAAGGTGACCTCCTCGAGGTCCGTGCAGTCATAGAAAGCGCCCTTTGCGACCGTCTTGACATTCGAAGGGATCTGCAGCTCCGTAAGCGCGCTGCCGCAGAAAGCGTATTCACCGATATTCTTGACCGATGAAGGGATCACGTGCGAACCCTTTGCGGACGGATATGCGTACAGGCTGAGCCCCGACTTGCTGCAGAGCATCGGGCCCGTGCTTTTGTATTTTGTATTCTCTTCGTCAACATCGAAATATTTGAGCGAAGCGCAGTATTTAAACGGATTGCCTGTGATCTTGGTGATATTTTTTCCGATCACTATCTTCTCCAGAGCACTGCAGTCGTAAAAAACATCCTCGGGGATCTTGGTGATGACCGTACCGAGATCGACCGAAGTGATCTTATGATTGCCCTCAAAAGCATAGGCGCTGAGCTTTTTGACCGTTTTGGGGAGTACAACATCTCCCGACGCTCCCGCTCCCGATATCAGCAGTGTCTTTTTCTTGTTGTAGAGTATGCCGGCATCGGCCGAATATGACTTATTCTTTGCCGCCACCGTGATCTCACTCAGGCTGTCGCAGTATGAAAAAGCGTTCTGGGCTATGGATGTCGTATAACGTCCGATCGAGACGCTCGTTAACGATCCGCACAGTGCAAAAGCACCTGCTTTTATCTCCGTAACAGTCTCGGGGATCACGAACGATTCGAGCGATGACATTGCGAAAGCGTATTCACCGATCGCATATATCTCGTCCTCAAAATCTATCGATTTAATACCCGATCCGACAAAGGCATAGTCGCCGATCTCGTACACAAAAAACCTGCCGCCGTTATAATTCACGATCCAGGGGATGGTGACCGTGGTCGTCTTTTTCTTGAGGCTGTTGCCTGTGACCGCTACCTTGCCCGGCGTATCGCCTTCGGGTGCCGCGATAACGGTATATTTGAGCCTCGAGACAGTAAACTCGTCGCCGACCTCTGGTATCTTTGTCTCCTCAGTTACTGTAGCGTCGATTTCGGAAGTTTCTGAAGCCTTGCCGCTCTTTGCCTGCGTTTTAACGGTCTCCGAACCCGAAAAAACAGATCCGTACACCATCAAAACGACCAGAACGACTGACAGTAATTTAATTAAATGATGATTATATTTCTCAAAAAAACCTGAAAACATGGGCATCTCCGGAGTTATTTCTTGTTCATTATCTCATTCTCTCTCTGAAGAGCCGTATCGATCTTAAAGCGGAATACCTCATATTCGGAGAGCAGTGTATTAACATGGTTCTTGATATAGTTGATGTCGTAATTCTTCGCGGCGTTCTCGTGCTCCGAGCAGATAAAGCTGAGCTTCATATCGCCTGCGGAGGACGCTACATTCCTCAGTGAATGTACGGCAACTCTGTAATTCTCGATATCCTCGGCCTCAGCGTAGCTCTTTATCCTCGAACCCTGATTCGAGCTCTCGGTGCTGATAACACGGAGCAGATTTATATATGCGGAATAATCGTACTCACAGTACTCCAGGCCCTTCTTGACCTCAAAATCGGTGAGTACCGAGCACAGCCTCTTATACCAGGGCTTATCCTCGATATTATTGGCATTGCATGTGTCGTTTTCGTCCACGATCCTGTTTATGTACTCGGCGGGAAGGAACTTAAGCAGCGAACGCTCGAGCTCATGGACATCGAGAGGCTTTGCCAGATATCCGTCGAAGCCCTCATCAATATATACTCTCTCACCGCCGGGCGAGTTCTTCGCGGTAAGGGCGATGATCGGAAGTCCTTTATAGTACTCGTCACCCAGACTCCTGATGCGGTTCAGGGCCTCACGTCCGTCCATCTGAGGCATCAGGTAATCCATGAATACCATGTCGAACGAATTCTCCTTGACCAGCTTGATGCTCTCCGCACCGCTCGTAGCCGTGGTTACCTCGATGTCATAATTTGACAGGAGCTCCTTTGCCACGAAAAGATTGACCATGCTGTCATCGACAACAAGTATCTTGGCCATGGGCGCAATGAACTTGAAGCTGCTGTTCTCCTTCGTGGCCGTAAACGTACCGATAGGATTGGGATCTTCGATATTCTGGGGAATGGAAACCGAGAAAACGGTACCGCTTCCCATAGCCGATCTGAACGATATCGTACCGTTCATCTTCTCGATTATCGTCTTTATGATATACAGCGAAAGCCTCGTAGCTTTTTCGTTGTCACCGCGCTGGAACGAATTGTCAAAGAGCTCGTAAGCGCTCTTTGCGTCTTCGGGAGGAATGCCCTCGCCGGAATCCTCGATATCGAACTTAAGAATAGTCGTATCATTATTGATCATCTGAGATGTGACCTTCATCGCAACGATGCCGACATGCGTAAATCTGAACGAATTGGACAGAAGGCTGTAGATAACCTGAATAATGCGCACATCGTCGCCCTTGAGACGTTTGGGGATGTCGGGGCTGATCTCGTAAACGAAATCGACATTGGCTTCCTTATTTGAGTATTCAGCCTTTTCGATGAGGATATTCAGCAGATCATCGGTCGCATATTCGGTGGGGATGATGTCGAGCTTGTCGCACTGGATCTTGGTGTAGTCCATGATGTTGTTGACTACGCCGAGCAGCGCGAAGGTCGCATTGGAAAGATTATCGATATTCTCGCTCTGTGAAGCCGAGATCGAGGGATCCTTCTTGATGATCTCGGTCATGCCGACGATCGTATTCATGGGATTTCGGATCTCATGCGAAATATTGTCGATCATGATCGTATGATATTCAGCTTCTTTTTTGTTCAGTTCGAGGATCCTGTCGATATTTGTGAAAAGGTTTTTCAGGAACAGCAGATTAACGATCGAAATAATACAGTAGACCATCAGAAAGATCGCGGCGATCAGCGGTATCTTCCATTTACCGGAGACAACCATCATAAACGCATATGTACCTGCGCCGAAAAGAGCGAGCTCAAACAAAGGCATGATGATCCCGGCAACCAGAGTCAGACTCACATGGTCGCGGATCAGATGCTTTTTCCTGAGCACCAGTGAAGTTGTCAGTATCGCAACTAACAGGAATATTACTGAAATTATGAGGATCAATATCGCTGTGATCATATATATATCCATAAAGTAAACCCGCCTTCTGTTTTCAGATATTTTACCACATTTTTTCGTTTTTGTAAAATCAATTTACATTTTTTCTTTTATGAGTTCCACGATTGCATCATAATCGTAAATTCCTGCCGCCGCTTTTAGTTTTATGAACAGATCCGCGTCGGCCTCGGGTATGCGGTAATTCTCCATCTCCTTGAAAATGGCCTCGAGCGTATCACAGTCCATCGACTCGGCAGCCGAGCCTATCTCGTCAAATACGCCGAACATCATATCGGCATCGGCTTCGGGCTTATCCGCATCATCCGCGGAAGCAACGAACATGCACTTAAGTAACTGTCTGAAGGACCTGTAGGACTCCATGAACGGTACGTGATGCTCATCTATATAGGCCCTGTCTTCGGCTTTGCCGGCATTCTCGAGCTCCTGCGCCTCCGCGGCGAGTGTGGTTGCTCCGATCAGCCGCGCCGAGCTCTTCAGCGCATGGACCTTTATCGTGTAGTCCTTGATATCATCCGAGCTGTAATAGCCTTCTATCTCATCGGCTTTTGAATCTATCGAGTCATAGAAGATCTTCAGCAGCGGCAGGTAGGCATCGGCGGAACCGCTGTTTTTTATGCCCTCCTTCAGGTCTATCTCCGATATGGTCTGCAGCGGCCCGAGCCTGTCATCGTCGATATCGGCACTCTCCTTTTGCCCGGTATCCTCACATTGCACCGTTACGAGCTTCTCCGCAGGAAGCAGTGAAGCTATCATTCCTTCGAGCTTTGCGGGATCTATCGGTTTCGTCAGGTAATCGTCAAAGCCCGCCGCTATATATGTTTCCCTCGCACCTGATATCGCATTGGCGGTAAGACATATCGAAGGCGTGAGAATATTCGGATTATCTTTGTGGCTGCGCAGCTCGTTTAAGGTCTCGATGCCGTCTTTTCCGGGCATCATGTGATCGAAGAATATGATGTCGTATTTTTTGCCGAGAGCCAGAGCGATGCCCTCGTCGCCGTCATTGGCAGTGTCGATGCGGACCTTTGTCTGCTTCAGCAGACTCTTGAATACGATCAGGTTCATCGGGTTGTCATCGATCACGAGCACATCGGCATCGGGCGCGGTAAATCTCTCATGATATGCATCGCGGGGACCTGACATATGCTGGTATTTCTCGTTGAAATCCCCGAGCTCCTCCCATCTGACTACGGGCTGTATCAGATCGAACGAGAAAGTCGAACCGTGTCCGTACTCACTCTCAACCTTAAGAGTCGAACCCATCATCTCCAGAAGCCTCTGCGTGATATTCATACCCAGGCCCGTGCCCTCGATATGTCTGTTGCGCTTCTCTTCGATCCTGCCGAACTGCTCGAAAAGTGTCTCTATATCCTCAGGCTTAATGCCTATGCCGGTATCCGTTACTTTGACCTTTAATACGATCTCGTCCGCCGCTGACTTCTCATAGCCCATTTTAAAGGTTATGCTGCCCTTCTCCGTGTATTTGACCGCATTGGTCAGAAGGTTCATGATTATCTGCTTTATGCGCAGCTCATCACCGTGCAGGAGCTTGGGCAGGCCCGGATCGAAATCGAGATACAGCAGGAGTCCCTTGTCATCGGCCCTGTTCTGTATCATATTAACCAGGTCGTTAAGTACCGACGACAGATCGTAGTCGACCGGATCGATCTCCATCTTGCCGGCCTCGATCTTTGAAAAGTCAAGTATGTTGTTGACGAGTCCGAGCAGCGTGCTGCCCGCGCTCTTTATGCGCTCTGAATAGGCGACTACATTCTCGTCGTCCGACTCGCGCAGTATCATCTCATTCATGCCGAGAACGGCGTTGATAGGCGTACGGATCTCATGCGACATATTCGCGAGGAAAGCACTCTTTGCAAGCGTGGCCTCCTCGGCGATCGCTTTTTCGATCTCGAGCTCATGCACCATCGTTTTCTCGTAGTAAATGCAGTTTTCCTTATGATTAAAACCGTTGTATATCGCAGTGGCCATCTGCATGCAGCCTTCATAGCCGCAGCAGGTACAGTTGATCTGTCTCGACTCCTCCGTCAGCTTGTTCATGCTGATGAATATGGCGTTCAGCGCCTCCTCGTCGGGTACGAGATAGCCGCATCCTGCCGACCTGTCGGTATATCCCCTCAGATAGTCGTTAATGTCGAGTGCCTCGAACTGTCTGTTGAAATTAGCCAGACGCTCTTCGGGAGTATCACAGCGCGACCATGCGCTTCCGTGGTCGTTTTTCTTGGACTCCTCCCTGATCCTGTACAGGGCGTACAGCGCCTCATCGGTCTCCGATTTAACCGGATCTACCGCTGTACCGCAGATGCAG
>JAGCSS010000262.1 GCA_017964055.1 Lachnospiraceae bacterium | reverse complement strand
TTTAGGAAATGTTTCGTTGAAGCCGTGGTATATTCGTGGTATCATGTTGGCAAAGCACATATACAAGGGAGGACTTTATGGTTAAATTCAGTGATATGCCGTATACACGGCCGGACATCGAGAGCATGAAGCAGGCATTTTCGGCTGCGACGGAAAAGGTTTTGAATGCTAAGAGCTACGCGGAGGTGCGCGAGGCGTTTTTTGACGTTCAGGAGAAGGGAGCCGAGCTTTTTTTCCCTGTATTCAATTGCTTCGGTGCGCAACACGATGGATACCACCGACGAATACTATGACAAAGAGGTTGAGTGGCTGCAGGAGGAGACCGCTAAGCTGATCCCGCTGCAGACAGAATGGAATAAGGCGCTGACCGGATCGGCGTACAGAGCGGACTTTGAGAATGAGTTCGGCAAACAGCTCTTTAAGCTGATGGATGCGGAGCTGCTTGTCTCGGACGAGAGGATCGTTCCCGAGATAGTCGAGCAGGGCAAGCTGACTCAGGAGTACTCCAAGACCGCAGCACAGGCAACTATCGAGTTCAACGGCGAGAAGCGCAATTTCTACGGACTGCTGAAGTTTATGGAGAGCACGGACCGCGCAGAGAGAAAGGCAGCGTTCGAGGCATGGGCGGCACTGTACGAGCAGATCAGCCCGAAGCTCGACGAGCAGTACTCGAAGCTGGTGGCTCTGCGTGACGAGTCGGCAAAGAAGATGGGCTTCCCCACCTATACCGAGATGGCTTATATCGCGCGCAGGCGCTTTGATTACACGCAGGAGGATGCCGCAAAGTTCCGTGAGCAGATCCGTGAGATCGTGACTCCGGCGGTGGCAAAGATCCGCGAAAAGCAGCGCGTCAGACTGGGTCTGGACAAGCTCAGATATTATGACGAGGCGCTCAAATTCCCGGAGGGCAACGCGAACCCCATCGGCACCACGCAGGAGCTCGTTGACAAGGCTCAGAACATGTACAGAGCCATGAGTCCCGAGACCGGCGAGTTCTTTGATTTCATGAAGGAGTACCGTCTCTTTGACCTCGAGACCCGCCCCGGTAAGCATATGGGCGGCTACATGACCTCCTTTGAGACCTACAAGGCACCGTTCATTTTCTCAAATTTCAACGGAACCTCGGCCGATGTGGACGTTCTGACACATGAGGCGGGACATGCGTTCCAGGGATATCTTGCTATGCGCAGCATCCCGATCAGCGATCTGACCGGATCGACCGCGGAGATCAACGAAGTACATTCCATGTCGATGGAGCATTTCGCTTATCCATGGATGGAGTCGTTCTTCGGGGAGAATGCAGAGAAATACAGAACAGCGCATCTGATCGGCGCGATAGAGGTCATTCCTTATCTCGTAAGTGTGGACGAGTTCCAGCACAGGGTTTACGCAAAGCCCGGCATGGATGCCATGGAGCGCAGGGGCGTATGGCATGAGATCGAGCGGAAATACATGCCCTGGCGCGATTACGACGGTAATAAGTTCCTCGAAGAGGGCGGCTTCTGGATGCAGAAACAGCACATTTTCCTCTATCCGTTCTACTACATCGAGTATGCGCTGGCTCAGATCTGCGCGTTCCAGTACTACGGACGCATGAAGGAAGACAGGACAAAGGCATGGGCCGATTATCTGAACCTCTGCAGAGCCGGCGGCACAAAGGGTTACTTCGAGCTGCTCAAGACCGGCAATCTGCTGAATCCTTTTGAGGAAGGCACTGTGGAGAAAGCGACCGGACATGTGATCGACGAGATCATGAAGCTGTATTGATCTGCAGGCAGATGTATAAAAACTGTTAGAATCGGCTGTCGGCCGGCAGCCGAATAGGAGGAAAAGATGCATATTACACTTACGGGAAATCTGGGAAGCGGAAAGTCCACTATCAGCAAGATATTCGCGAATAAGTACGGATACGAGATCTATTCGACCGGAAAGGTGATCCGTGAATTCGCGGCGGAGCGCGGACTGTCCGTACTGGAGATGAACCAGCTGATGGAAAAGGACAATTCCTTTGATCATCTGATCGACGACAGGGTACGTCAGGTATCGATCGAGCGCAAGGAGGACCTCTTCTTTGACTCGAGACTTGCATGGCATTTTGCGGTAGATACGTTCAAGGTATTTCTGTCCGTTGATATCGATGAGGCCGCGCGCCGCGTGTTCAATGACGACCGCGGAGATACCGAGGCCTATAAGTCGCAGGAGGACGCGAAGGAACAGCTGATCGCGCGGGCCCATAACGAAGACAGGCGCTACAAGGACATCTACGGGATCGATTATTTCAAGCTCTCGAATTACAACCTGATCCTTGATTCGACATTCTCAAAGCCCGAACTGCTCGCGGAGGTGCTGCTCTCGGAGAAGCGCCGCTACGAGGAGGCTGTCGCCCGCGGTGAGAAGCCCGAGACGCGAATCATCCTGGCACCTGCGAGACTCGCGGGACGCAAAGCCGGCAATCTCGAGGACAACGGCAAGATCCGCGAGGTCGACGCCGCCGTACGCATGAGGATCGAGACCTTTGATGTCGAATACGGCATGCAGGAGATCGAGAAGGCCGCGGA
>JAGCSS010000261.1 GCA_017964055.1 Lachnospiraceae bacterium | reverse complement strand
TTTTCAAACGCAAAATCGAGGAGTGCCGATGCTACTTCCGAAGCATAGCCGTTATTCCTGTAATCCTTATTGATGATCCATCCGAGCGTGGCATAGGAACGGTCTTCGCTGTGTCCGAGATCGCAATCGCACCCGCCGATTATCTTTCCGTCCAGAAGAATTACAAACGCGAAATCGGACTGATCCTCCGACTCCCATTCCTCGGCGTTCCTTTTTACGAAATCTGCGGTCTCTTCAAATGTCTCGTTGGGAAGATAAAACATCATCGTAATGCTTTTATCCCCCGCATACTCATGTATCTCTTCTTCATCCCCGACCCGGATAGGCCTTAGTGTAAGGCGCCTGGTTCTTATCTCTGTCATAGTCTTTAATCCCGTTTTTTCAGGTTAATGTCGTTCTGCACTTGCCCGGTACTGCTGCCAAAGACCTGCTGCTTTCATCGGTGCCGAGCTTAATATAGTCTCTGATATTTTCGACCAGTTCGCTTTCGGTCGTATTCCTGAATGATGTGCAGCCGCAGAATGTCATCAGGCTGGTGGACTCTTCAGTTATCTGGAATACGTATACGCGTTTTCCTTTTGCATAAGAGTATCCCTGTTCCCAGTTCGTTCCGGCCGAACTGATCCTTCCGGGAGAGATCACGATCACTGTCTCCGCCTCGTCCAGGGCTTTGATATCACTGTCAAAGACCATTTTTGCCCAGTCTTCCTGTGAATAATCCCATGCGTTTTCGATCTTCAGTTCGAAAGGGCAATACACCGTTTCACCTAGTTCCCTTAATTTTCCCGCGATCTTTCTCATGAATGTCCTGTGCTCTGATGAGCATGAACCTGCAAGATATATCATTTTGTTCTCCTTTTTTCGTCGTGCATGACCGTTCCGGCCTCTTCCGTCCCGTTCTTTGATCCGTTATTTCCTGCGGGCTTCTCTGTGAAAAAAGTATCCGAGGCCTTTCCACTGTTCTTTCGGTAAAGCGACTATCTCATACTGCATATCCTTTTATCCTCCGTAAATCCTTATTGTAATATCCTGACAATATCCTTCTCTCCGTACGATTTCGAGAGCAATACCGTGTGCCGGTCGGGGAACAGTTCTTTACATATCCTGAGTTCAAGCTCCTGTCTGTGCACCCAGTGCCTGACCAAACCATCCTCGCCCTCCAGTCCGTTTCTGACTGCATAAGGGCTGTTGTTAAAATAGTCGCAGAGCATACCGAACCAGACTTCATTGCCTTTGTCATCAACCCTGTCGCGCCGTGCAGTCTCAAGATTTCTTCTGATATCATCAGTTCCCGCCTTAAGATAGGCAATGTGTATCTGCTTATCACCTACAGCCTTTTTAACATCCCTGTAGAAACCAATGATGTCTTCATCAGTCATATCCCTGAAAAGTATCATGTCCTCAACGATATTCTGGAAAAGAGCGCACTCTGTGATCATCGGGGCACCGTCCCATCTGCCGTAGCGGCTCAGAACGATCTCTTTAAAAGCTTCCGGGGATACACGGTTGTTATATATCTCATATTTTTCCATTCCCTGATAAAAGCTCCGGTTATCGGTCCGGATCTTTGTATAGCATACAACAGCATGATCATCTTCAAAGTGGGTTTTTGCCTCGATCTCCTGCTTAAGATCCGGATACTGTTCCAGAGCAGCCTGATAATCTTCCATGCCCATATATGCGCACCATGCAAGTTCTACCGGGGAATAGTCGCCTTCCTCCAGCACTTTATGATCGGGGCATTTCTCTGATAAAAGCTTAACGAGAGTGCTTTTACCGCTTCCCTGTATACCTTCAACAAAATATGTCATGTTCCGTGTCACCTCGCGATCAGTTTACATTCCTCCAAAATACCCGCACTCACCCCGCTGCGGTGCTTCTATGCCGGATTCATACCGTGCGCGGAATTCCATATTTATATCGCGGATCTCGCGTTTGCCGTCGATATAGTCCTGATACATATCGGCCAGGCCCGCAGCACAGCCGTCGCACGCGCCGCTGATGTTGCCGATAGATTCCACAACGATCTGTTCCCGTTCCTCACGGGTCGTATCTTTTATAAGAATTGACTTCATGACTTCTTCTCCTGTCTTTCCTCTTTCAAAGTAGTATACAACATTATAGCACATATCTTATCTGAGTCTAAGCCCAATGATACGTTCATCCCGCACGCCGACCACCAGATGATTACCGACGATGGCAGGCGTGGATTCGATGTTTGCGCCCATGTGGACCTGGCTTTTGGTCACGCCTGTCTTTGCATCGATCAGAAGGATGTCGCCGTTGCCAAAGCATTGAACGAGCCATGCCTGTCCGTCCCGGTCGTATAAAAGACAGCCGGAGCTCCATGCATCACACGGAAACTCTCTTTTCCACAGCTCTTCACCGCTCGTCCGGTCAATAGAGACGAGGTACGAAGAGTCTACCGAAGGCGACTTTGAGACCGTATAAAAGATCGCATTGCCCACAGGGCCCTCTCCAAGCGCTCCGCTTGAGAGGAATCCGCCCGCAAGACCCAGAACCGTGTGTACCTCATAGGGCTTTTTCCATATGATCTCCCCTGTAACGGCATCCAGCTTGTACAGACATGCTTCGCCGATGTTAGCGTCATTATAGCCGTATTTGAGGGTTGTCGCGACATACAGGCAGAGCCCGCCGTCAGGAGTCTGTTCAAGTACAGGGCTGGAGTTGATGTCTTCAAGAAGATCCTGTACCCATACAGGCTGCATCGTATTGAGATCGAGACACTGGAATATTCCTCCGTTGTCACCGAAAAACAGATAATGGTCGTAAACGACAGCACTGTTCTCAATACCGGAGCCGTTGCTCATCTCGGAAGCCTCAAACCGCAGACCGGCGGCCTTTGAATAATAAACATAGCGGACCTGTTCTTCCGGCGAAACGGTCAGTGTTCCGGCATCTTTGTCATAAACGATATTCAGGTCAACCGTGTAGAGCACTCCGTTCTCACCGGGACAGATCACGGTATCCGTCGGAGCATAAAATATGGGAGAGCTGTCAAATCCGTGCCAGGCACGCGGTGCAAAAGGATCGTTTGCGCCAAATTCGTACAGCTTTGTTCCGTCGAGAAGATTGTAAAGAAAGAACCGTGCGCTTATCTGCTCGCCAAAAGGCCCCGTGGCCCAATCTCCGGAACCGCAGATAAGTACGGGGTAATCCGGGTGAATGGAGCAGGTCCCTTTAAAAGCCATTCCGACATTTATGGGATCGCGTGTGGGCTCGCCCGTTTCCATGTCCAGAAAGCGGATCATTCCGTCCATACCGGGATAGATGATCTCGCACAGACCGCTTTTGTTTTTGGCGGCATCGTACAGGTTCATGAGCCGTTTCGTGTCTTCGTCCCAGATAACAGCCAGAGGCTGGCCCGTCCAGCCGTTTCCGGACCAGTAATTGACACCGTCGCTTTTTAAGAACCGTCCGGTCCCGAACGTCCAGCTGTGTTCGAGTCTGAACTCGCTGATTTCGGTAGTTCCGAAGGAACTGAGGCTTCGATGGTAGTCCCCGCGAAAAGTCAGGATCCCGTGTTCACGAACCTTTTTCAGGTCATCCTCGCTGAAGGAGATCGGATTTTTCCTTTGGTAGTCCGTCACTTCCGTTCCGTTAACGGCTATAAGTGTTTTATCCAGATATATATCCGGAGAGGTTTCAGCGGCTGCATGAGGGACGGATGCACCGTCCGATGTGTGCTCAAAGTGCTCGGTCGCAAGTGCCCCTCTTGTCTTTGTAACAAAATTCCCGAGATACTTTGGGTTGCCTTTGACTTTTATCAGCAGTACAAATAAAACACATAAAAAAGCAAACAACAGCAAAGCCCCGGCCGCAAGGATAATGCGAACGGGCTTTGCTGTCTTTTTCCCGGTCTTATTTGTAAATACGGTCATCATTCTGCTGCTTCCGTTCCTTGTCAGAGATGTTCATGTATGAGCTTTTCTATGGCTTCGGGGGTTCTTAAGCTTTCACGGCTGACCTGAGTCGGCTGCAGGTCGATACCGTGATCCTCGAGAAAGCAGAACAACTCTATGAATGCGAGGGAATCGAGGATACCGCTCTCGATCAGGTCGATATCCTTTTCGAAAACACGCTCATCCTCGCATATTTCAAACAACATTGCTCTTACGTCTATCATTCTGTGAGCGCCTTTCTGTCTGTTTTTCCGTTGGTGTTTACGGGAAGCCTGTCCGTAACGGTGATGATCTTCGGGATCATATAGGCGGGGAGGGTCTCCTCAAGGGCTTTGCGGATCACATCCGCAGAAACTCCTTCTGTAACGACGAAAGCGCTGAGATGCCTAACCTGCCCCTGGCTGTCGCGTGACGCTGTTTCCGCGCTTTGCAGCACGCCGGGGATCCTGTTCAGGTTGTTTTCTATATCACCCGGCTCT
>JAGCSS010000260.1 GCA_017964055.1 Lachnospiraceae bacterium | reverse complement strand
GCATTGCAATACCCCCTTCATTATTTTAATGCCTGAGAAAAGTGAAAATGTTTTTGGACAATATACCCAAAAGAATCAGAACACTTCTCTGTAAATATGCAATCTTGCACAAAGATTACGACTAAACTATATCACGAAATTTCGTTGATGTAAACGTGAAAATTCGTAATGTTTCATAAACAATTTTGCATTTTTAGTTGCATAGTTTATGAAATGTGCTATCATCTTAGCTGTGGCGGCATGAGCCGCAGGGATAACATGTGAAATATTGCAAAAGCACTCGTTCAAGCGGGTGCTTTTGTGTTATACTATGATTCGAAAAAAGGAGGAGGCAGTTATGATCACCAGAAACGAAGCATTTGATCTGTTAAAGAAATACAATAAGGACCCGTTCCATATACAGCATTCGCTGACGGTTGAGGCCGTTATGAGATGGTATGCGAAGGAACTGGGATACGCCGATGAGGAGGAGCATTGGGGGATCGTCGGACTCCTGCATGACATCGACTTTGAGCTGTATCCCGACGAGCACTGCCTGAAGGCGCCGGAGCTGCTGAGGGACGGCGGGGTCAGCGATGATATCATACATTCGGTATGTTCGCACGGATACGGCATCACCGTGGGCAACGGCACGACTATAGATGTGGAGCCGGTCCATGAGATGGAGAAGGTTCTCTTTGCCGCGGACGAGCTGACCGGGCTTATCTGGGCGGCAGCGCTCATGAGGCCCTCGAGGAGCTGCAAGGATATGGAGCTTAAGTCTCTGAAAAAGAAATACAAGAGCAAAGGTTTTGCGGCCGGATGCTCGCGGGAAGTGATCGAACGCGGCGCGGAACAGCTGGGCTGGGAGCTGGATAAGCTGCTCGATATGACGCTCCGTGCGATGGCTGCGAGCGAGGATGTCATAAACGCACAGATGGACGAATAAAAGAAACGGAGAAGAAAATGAAAAGAAGCAGACGGTTTACAAGGATTGCCGCACTTGTGCTGGTCCTGGTACTGGCAGCGGCGGCTGCGGGCTGCAATAAGAAGGCGCCCGACGTAACAAACGTAACGCCCGTAACGGATATACCTTCAGCGGGGCAGGACGAGACAAAGGCCACTCCGACAGCTGCGGCGACTCTAACAGAGGTGCCTGCGACACCCACGGCTGCGCCGACGGCAGAACCGACAGCCACACCGACGCCCGAGCCGACGGCAGAGCCGACCGAGGCGCTTCCCGAGCCTCCTGACGGAAAAGAGTCGGCGGTTAAAGTTTCTTCGATAGAGGAGCTGGCGGAGGCGATCGCGCCCGGTGCTGTGATCCTGATCGAGGCCGGACGCTACAATGTCGGCGAATTTGTCGACAGGTTTGAGACGGTGGAAGATATCTATGCCTGGAACGATGAGCATGAATATGTCGAGTTCGAAGGCGTGTATGACGGATGGCAGCTCGTTGTCAAAAATGTTGACGGTATCAGCATCGCGGGACCCGGACCGGATATGTCCGCGGTCGAACTCGTTACCGATCCCCGCTATGCCGCTATCCTGACATTCAGGGATTGCAATGATATTTCGCTTCACTGGATGACCATGGGACATACCGACAGAGGCGACTGCACGGGTAATGTTATCGATCTGATCCGGTGCAAGAGCATTTATATGAGCGAACTCGATCTGTACGGCTGCGGTGTATACGGCATAGGTACAGCGGAGGAAACCGGAGATCTGTATGTGAGCAGTTCGGTGATCAGGGACTGTACTTACGGTCCTTTCGATATCCAGGAGCCCGCAGGCGATTTTAATTTCCTTGACTGCCGTATGACAGGTTCCTATTGGGGCGGATCATTCGACTACAATCTCTCCTCGCAGCTCAGCTTTTACCGCTGCACATTCGGTGAGGGCGAGTCGAACGAATGGGCTTTTGTCGATCATGTCTATATGGAGGACTGCGTTTTCGCCGAAGTATCCCAGTATCCCGATTACGGAGAGGAATACCCGGATTATTCCGATATGGAGATCCCGGAACTCGAGCTGGAGAGCGTGCAGCAGGTGCCTGCCGGGAGAGAAGCGATCGCGGGAACGGGGTGGAGCGCGGTTTATTCGCAGGATGTCCTTACGGATCAGCTGACATATGTCGGCATGGGAAGCAATTTCCGCGATATCGCATTTTCGTTCTACACCGACGATTATATGCCGGGACAGGGCTGGTACTGCTATGACGGCGATTTCTACGATCTGACCTGGGATATCACCGACGACGGAATGGTCAGATTCGAGACCGACAGTCTGGGGACTGTGTTCGGCGCGGTATTCAAGGTTCCGGCTTCCGACGGAACCGGTACCGTGGACTGGCTGAGAGTCGCGATAGGAGACGAGACTTTCTGGCTGTATTGATCTGCAACAAAAATATTTAGCGCATTGAAAAAATATTGTCCGCGTGGTAGAATTGTTGTAGGAGGTATTGGGGTATGAGTCTGGAGAAATCTGATGAATTAAAAGAACTGATATCCGCTGCACGGGGTGAAGAAAAAGCGGATCTGGTCCTGAAAAACGCAAAGGTGCTGAATGTATTCACGGGTGAGCTCGAGGAGTGCGACGTAGCGATCAGAAACGGCTATATAGCCGGTCTGGGCAGCTATGAGGGTTATGCCGAGATCGACCTGACGGGCAAGATAATATGCCCTGGTCTGATCGACGGACATATCCATATCGAGAGCTCGATGCTGGCGCCTTCGGAGTTTGCCAAGGCCGTTCTGCCTCACGGAACCACAGCGGTTATCTGCGATCCTCATGAGATCGCGAATGTAGCGGGAGCTGAGGGACTTTCCTTCATGCTCGAGAGCAGCAAAGACCTGCCTTTTGAGGTATTCTTCATGCTGCCGTCATGTGTTCCCGCGACGCCTCTCGATGAGGCAGGAGCGGAGCTGAACGCCGCTTCACTGAACAGTTTCTACGCGAACATCCGGGTCCTGGGACTTGCGGAACTGATGAATTCCTACGGCACCGTGCGCAACGACCGTGAGATCATCTCGAAGATCCTGGGCGCTCAGGACCATGAGCGACTGATCGACGGACACGCGCCCGGACTGACGGGCCGCGACCTGAACGCGTATGTGGCGGCGGGAGTTGAGTCCGACCATGAGTGCTCTACCGCCGAGGAGGCCATAGAGAAGCTTAAGCGCGGTCAGTGGATCATGATCAGAGAGGGCACTGCGGCGAAAAACCTTAACGCGCTGCTTCCTCTGTTTGACGACAAATACTGTGACCGCTGCATGCTGGTCACGGATGATAAGCATCCCGGCGATCTGATCGAACTCGGTCATATCGACTACATCATCAGGGAGGCCATCAAAGCCGGCAAGAAACCCGCCAATGCGATCAAGATGGCGAGCTTTAACGCAGCCTCGTACTTCGGGCTCAAGCACCGCGGAGCAATCGCGCCCGGTTACAGGGCGGACCTGCTCGTAGTTTCCGATCTCGAGGAATTCAAGGTTGAAAAGGTATATAAAAAGGGCAAGCTCGTGGCCGAGGACGGAAAGATATGCATCGATGTCCGCGACTTCAAGGGCAGGGAAGACGAGTATCCGAGAGTTTATCACAGCTTTAAGATGCGCGAGCTCAGTGCGCAGGATTTCATCCTTATGGAGTCCGGCAGCAAAAAGCGCGTGATCGAGATGATACAGGGAGAGCTGCTCACCAAAGAGCTCATAGTTCCCGCCAATCTCGAGCGTGCGGCCGAATGTGCGGTCGAAGGCCACAATATCCCTGCGCGCGGCGTAGAGCTGGATAAAGACATCATCAAGATCGCCCTGATAGAGCGTCATAAGAACACCGGACATGTCGGTGTGGGCTTTGTAAAGGGCTACGGCATCAAATACGGCGCCATCGCGTCGAGTGTCGCCCACGACTCGCACAACCTGATCGTGGCCGGCACCAATGACGAGGATATGGCTGTCGCTGCCAATGCAGTCCGCGAAAATGAAGGCGGCCTGGCTATAGCTGTCGACGGACGCGTGCTCTCGACGCTGCCTCTGAATATCGGCGGCCTCATGTGCGACCGCGACGCGGAATACGTCGAGGACAAGCTGATCGAGATGAAGGCGCAGGCGCGCCTGCTCGGAGTTCCCGACGGCATCGATCCGTTCATGACGCTGGCATTCATGGCACTGCCTGTTATCCCGAAGCTGAGGATCCTCACCAAGGGCCTCGCCGACGTGGATACGCAGAGCTACGTGCCGGTATTGTTTGAGTGATAAGCGAATGCCCTCAGTCGGCGAAGCCGTATCAGTCAATAACGGCGCAATTACAAGCCGAAGAATTGCAATTGCGCCGTGTTGTTTGATAGAAGCACGAAGTGCGGACTGAGGGCTAAGTGAACAGTCATCGAGCGGACTTTGTACGCGAGATGACGCGGGAACTTGACATTTCCCGCGCGTTGGAGTAAACTTCGACCTGTAATAAATTTAAGAAAGAGGTAAGCATCATGAAGAGAGTACTTTCCATCGTGATGCTGCTCGTGATCGCGACTGCACTTTGCGCATGCAAAGGCGGTACCGAAAACGGAGGAACCGATTCTGTTTATTATGGCGGAAAAATAACGGTTGGAATAACCCAGGATTTGGACAGTCTTGACCCACACAAAGCAGTAGCGGCAGGAACAAAAGAAGTTCTGTACAACGTTTTCGAAGGACTTATCAAGGTTGATAAGGACGGCAATTTTGTTCCCGCAGTTGCTTCGTCTTATGAGATCTCGACCGACGGCCTGAAGTACACATTCGTGCTTCGCGACGGCGTGAAGTTCCATAACGGCAAGGCAGTAACTGCAGAGGATGTAATATATTCACTCAAGCGTGCGGCCGGTCTGTCCGAAACACCCGAAGCGGATGTTTCCACAGTATCGGCTTTTAAAATTATTTCCGACATAACAAGCGAGGGCAACAAGGTTATCGTGACTCTTTCGAGTCCCAATACCGAGCTCATCGGCTACTTCACCAGCAGCATCATTCCGTGCGATTACACGGAGCAGGCGACCAAGCCCGTAGGCACAGGTCCCTTCAAATTTGTTTCCTATTCTCCCCTGACTTCGATAGTCCT
>JAGCSS010000259.1 GCA_017964055.1 Lachnospiraceae bacterium | reverse complement strand
TCCGGACAGCCGCTCAATTACTACTATGTCGGGCTCTTTTTGTCCACATATCTGTCAAAGCTCTCGGGCTGCGGCGTTCATTACGGCTACAATATGATGCTGATGATGATCTCTGCTCTTGGATTCTCGCTGCCCGCATCGATCATCTATAATGCTGCCAATGACAAGCTCTCGGATTCGGGCCGTTCAAAGCATCCCGTATTCAGGCTTTTCCCCACGTTTGCGGGAGCGCTGGCGGGCATCGCCGTATCCTTTACCGGAAACATGCAGTACGTGATCTACGCAAAGATCATTCCTGCGCTCAGATCTATGTTCGGCATCGACAAAATGGCGGAGAAGCTGGGCTATACTTTCCCCGGATACTGGTTCCCGAACGCTACCAGGTACATAGGATACAATCCCGAGACAGAGGACAAGACCATCCATGAGTTCCCGCTGTATTCGTTTGTGCTAGGTGATCTGCACGCACACGTTATCAATATCATATTCGTGCTGACCGTTGTTGCGGTACTGTACGCGTTCATACGCTACAGAAAGCAGAAGATGGACGCCGCGAGGCTCCTCGGAGTATTTGACAACGAAGGCGAACATAAGCTGTTCGGCATCCCGAATTTCCGGGCTGAAATATTCCATCCCTGCGTGATCCTCACCGGTTTCTTCGTAGGTCTTTTCCATACGACCAATTTCTGGGATTATCCTATATATTTCGTTGTTGCCGGCGCTGTGATCCTTTTCTCTAATGCGGTGGTATACGATTTCTCGTTAAAGACCCTGAAGCTGACATTCTTCCATGCCGTAGTCGTTATAGTCGTTGAGAAGATCACCTGTCTGCCGTTTACGCTGAGCTTTAACCAGATATCGTCATCGATCATGCTCTGCGAGAACAGGACACCGCTTTATCAGCTGCTGATCCTCTGGGGTCTGCCGATCATCGTTGTGCTTTATTTCCTGTATACCCTCATCAGGGACCAGGGCGAGACCAATGTTTACGCGAAGGAGAGTACTTCCCTTGTAGGCAGGGACAATTTCCTCTATCGCTTTATCGGCAATCTGGAGGTTCCCGATATGTTCGTGCTCGTGCTCGGACTCTGCGCCATCGGTCTGATCCTGATACCCGAGGTCATCTATGTAAGGGACATCTATTCGGGCGCATACAAGCGTGCAAATACGATGTTTAAGCTGACCTACCAGGCGTTCATACTGTTCGGCATGGCGATGGGATATATAATCTCGAGACTGCTGTTCTTCGCAAAGAACAGAAAGCGTTTCGTCTTTGCCATTATCACCGGAGTCCTGCTGCTTTCGACGACGGGATACTTTAACAATTCTACAAAAGCGTGGTTCGGCGACTGGAGCAAAACTGAGAACTTCAAGGAACTGCGCTGCGACGAGTATTTAAAGACCGTTAACAAGCAGGATTATAACGCAGCCAGATGGATCAACGACAATATCGAAGGCAGACCGGTGCTTCTTGAACTGAACGGCGCGAGCTATAAGGATTACAACCGCCTTTCGATCATGACCGGACTGCAGGATCTGCTCGGTTGGAAGACGCACGAACAGCTCTGGCAGTGGGACGGCGTGAATTCCATGGCGCCCATAATCACCGAGCGTGAGGCGGATATAAAAACGCTGTATACTTCGACCAACGCCGCTGAGGTCAAGTCCCTGATCGATAAATACGGCATCGAGTATATCTACATCGGAGACATCGAGCGTGCCGCTCAGGAGAGGGAAGATGAGCTCAACGCTCCGATCAACTACGGTCTGCTCGAGTCTTTCGGAACTGTTGTATATCCTGAAGGATTCACTGCCGCTGACCGCGATCAGGTAAGTTATCTTATCAAAATTGATTAAGGTGCTTGACTTGCGGGCATATAATCAATACTATTGAATTTGTGAAGGATTGTGCATGATTTTATGAGAGTGATCGCAGGTACATGCAGGTCGCTGCGGCTTAAGACTCCTCCCGGAGAGGATGTGCGCCCGACGACCGACAGGATAAAGGAAACCCTGTTTAATATCATATCCGCGCGGATCCCGGGGGCCGATTTTCTCGACCTGTTCTGCGGCTGCGGAGGCATAGGGATCGAGGCTTTGAGCCGCGGTGCCGCTTCTTCGGTTTTCGTGGACTCTTCGGATGTTTCGCTCAGGTACACCCGGGATAATCTTGAATTCACCAAGCTTAAGGACAGGGCAGAGGTCATCAGGGCCGACGCTACAGGCGCCATATCGCGTCTGTTCACTGAAGGCAGGAGATTCGACATCATATTCATGGATCCGCCTTATTCAAAGGGCCTTGAAAAAAGTGTCCTTGAGGAGATAGCGAATTACAATCTGCTCAAAGAAGACGGGATCATCATAGTCGAGGCTAAGAGTGATACGGATTTCTCGTATGTTGACGGGCTCGGTCTTGAGATCACCAGAGAAAAGCTGTATGGGTCGAACAAGCATATGTTCATTACCATCGGCGAAGAAGGGAAGAACGGTTTTTAATGAAGATAGCATTATATCCGGGTACTTTTGACCCGGTAACACAGGGACATCTCGATATCATCAAGCGTTCATCGAAAATTGTAGACAGACTCGTTATCGGAGTTCTGCCCAATCAGGCCAAGAGACCGTGGTTCTCGGTAGAGGAGAGGCTTGAGCTCCTGAGAAAGTGCACAAAGGATATTCCGAACGTTGTTATCGATACATTTGACGGACTGACCGTCGAGTTCGGAAAGCAGATCGGAGCGAGCGTTATCGTGCGCGGACTGCGCGCTATCACCGATTTCGAGTATGAGCTGCAGATAGCCCAGATCAACCACAAGCTCAATCCCGATATCGATACGATATTCTTTACCACAAGTGTTGAGTATTCGTATGTAAGCTCCAGCATCGTAAAGGAGATCGCGAGCTACGGCGGCGATATCTCGAGTTTTGTTGCTCCCGAGATCATCGACGATATTTTCAGGAAACACGCAGAGTTACAGAAGCTTAAATAAAAGGGAGAAAAGATTATGTCACAGACCAGAATTGAACAGCTTATCAATGAGATCTATGAGTTTGTCGAGGAGTGCAAGCCTACGCCGCTTTCGCAGTCAAAGATCATCGTGCCCAAGGACCAGCTGCTCGATCTTATCGACGAGCTCAAGCGCAGAACACCCGATGAGATCAAGCGTTATCAGAAGATAATCGCAAACCGCGACACGATCATCGCTCAGGCTGAGGAAAAGGCCGTAGAGATCGAGAACGCAGCCAAGGAGCGCGCCCAGCAGATGGTTGATGAGACCAGGATAATGCAGGATGCTTACAAACAGGCAAACGATCTGATCCAGGACGCTACGACCAAGGCTGAAGAGACCAGGAAGGCGGCCGAGGATTTCTCGGAGAACGTGCGCACCGGTGTGCTTTCGTATGCAGGCGATATCATGAATATCGTAGAGGGTGTTCTTTCGTCATCGTACAACGAGATAAAGGAACGCAACGAGAATCTGCTCGGAACCATCAGGGACAAGCTGGATACGGTTTCCTCGAACCGCAGGGAAATCTTTGAACAGCTTAACGCAGATCCCGATGAACAGACGATGGAGTACGAAGAGGAAGATTTTAATTCCGAGGAATAAAACTGTCTTAATACGGATGAGTTTCCGGTCTCCGAAGCTTTTATGCGGCTTTGGAGACCTTTTTTTATCGAATGTTTATTTTTATTTAACGAACACTTGGCGCAGGCTATGTTATAATCATTGCAAAGCGTATAATAAATTGGTTTCGGGGGAGACTTAAATTGAGATTTGAAGTAGTGATACCGGCATACAGGCCGGACGATAAACTGGAGCGCTGCATCAGCATGCTCCTTCGCCAGAAGGAAGCGCCCGGACGCATCAAGGTTCTGCTTACCACAGATGATATCGGTGAGGCTGAGTCGCTCAGGCAGAAGCTTGGCTCGGGGATTATCGTTGAGCAGGTACTAAAGGCGGATTTCTCGCACGGCGGGACACGCCAGATGGCCATGGATGACGCGATAGCGGATTATGTGCTGTTTATGACACAGGACGCCGTGCCTTACGATGAGTATATGACCGAGGCGCTGCTGAAAGCCGTTTCAAAGCCCGGCGCCACAGTCGCCTATGCGAGACAGATCGCCTACGGCAATGCGGACAGCGTTGAGAAATACACGAGACGCTTTAATTATCCCACTAAGAGCCGTACACAGACAGCTAAGGATCTGCAAACGGTCGGGGTCAAAGCCATTTTCTGCTCGGACACCTGTGCGATATACAGCAGGACGCTGCATAAGCAGATCGGAGGCTTCGATACTACGGTCAACTTCAACGAGGACGGTATTTTTGCCTACCATGCTCTTAATGCCGGATACACCGTTGAGTACTGTGCCGACGCGAAGGTTTATCATTCGCATGATTTCACACTGAAGCAGCAGTTCGAACGCAGCTGTACGATAGCCCTCAATCAGAAGGCCCATCCAGAGATATATCGCAAGCTCAAGAGCGAGAGCGAGGGCATCAGATACATCAGGACAGGCGTCAGGTTTTTCGCTAAAAAGAAAAAGTACAGGAGCGCTGCCAAACTGATCGTTACGGGTATAGTAAGATACGCGGGCTATTTCTGCGGGAAGCATTTCAGCGGCAAAAAGGATAAATAAGACATGCAGAGCGTTAATATCATTCTTGCCTCTTATAACGGCAGCAAATACATAAAAGAGCAGCTGGATTCGCTGATGAACTCATCATACAGGAACTTCAGGGTTTTTGTGTGCGATGACTGCTCGACGGACAATACCTGCGAGATCGTTGAAGAGTATGTTGAGGCATATCCGGGCAAGGTTTTCCTGAGCCGCAACGAGAGGAATCTGGGCTCCACACTCAGCTTTCTCACAAACCTTAAGCGTATTTCCGAGGCTTCGCCCGCATCATATTATATGTTCTGCGATCAGGACGATGTGTGGCTCTCGGACAAGATATCACTGGCTGTCAGACAGATGCGGCGCATCGAAGTCAGGAGAGGCGCGGTACTTCCGATCCTCGTTTTCAACGATGCGATAATAGTCGATGATAATCTTGATTTTATCAGCCGTTCATTTTATCGCACAAATAAGCTCAAGGTCCGCAAGAACAAATTCTCGCGCATGCTCATAGAGAATAAGTGCATCGGCTGCACGACGATGATGAACGACGCGCTGGTCAGGCTCCTCGATGAGACCGGTCCCGAGATACGTTATCATGACTGGTGGATGGCTCTTATAGCTTCCGCGTTCGGTGTTGTCCGCTACAACAAGACGCCCGTTATCCTTTACCGTCAGCACGGCGACAATCAGGTGGGGCAGAGCAGCTTTGCAGCCTATACAAAGGACCGCGCGGCGCGCAAGGAGGATACTCGCGAACGTCTGCGCAAGACCTATGACCAGGCTGAGCTGTTTTACGGGATATATGCCGACATGCTCCCGAAGAACAAGCGCAGACATCTTGAGAGTTTTATCAGGCTTAAGAACGCAGGTTTCTTCAAGCGGAGACTGATAATACTCAAGAACCGCTTCTTCAAATCCGGATTTTTGCGGAATGTCGGTCTATTGTTTTATGTTTGATATTATTAATCAGTGCCTAGGCACGGAACGGAGTTGATTTAAATGAGATTCAGGGATCGTTTCGCCAGATTTATGTACGGGCGATACGGGTTTGACGATCTGGGGAGGTTTATGCTGTATCTGACGCTGATCCTCATGATCTTCAGCACCGTATTTTCTTGGAATGTCCTGTTTTTTGTCTGTCTGGCATGCATGATCCTGAGCTATTTCAGGATCTTCTCCAAGAACATATATAAACGCAGCTACGAAAACGACAAATATCTATGTGTTAAGGGAAAGATAAAAACATTCTTCGGAAAGCTGTTCTGCGGCAAGGAATACGGTACGGACGGCTACAGATCGCACTGCAACTGTTATAAGGGCGCCGTATATGACGCCGAATATAAGGTCTTCAAATGCCCGAGCTGCAAACAGAAGCTCAGAGTACCCAGAGGAAAGGGACGCATACAGATCACCTGCAAGCGCTGCGGTAAGGAGTTCATCAAGAAAACTTAAGATCGATATGGGAGACGTGCTTTACGTCTCCTTTTTATTGTTTTATATTATAAAAATAAAATCTGTGGTTTTTTTTGATAAGATATGCTATATTTTATTAGATTGCGATACTATGAGTTTTAGGAGGGGCGCGATGCGTAAGGTTTTTTCCATACTTGTTGAGAATACTTCAGGTGTTTTGAGCCGTGTTTCCGGTCTGTTTTCACGCAGAGGCTACAATATCAGCTCACTGACGGTTGCCGAGACCGAGAATCCCGGACTTTCACGCATGACCGTGGTGGCCGACGGTGATGAACCGATCCTGGAGCAGATAAAGCAGCAGCTCTTAAAACTCGAGGACGTTATTGAGATCAACGAGCTGCGGTCGCGTGAATCCGTGTGCCGTGAGCTGATGCTGATCAAGGTCGGCGCTGATCTGGAGCACCGCACATCACTTACGACGCTTGCGGACATATTCCATGCGAAGGTTGTCGATGTTTCGAATGATTCGATGATGATGGAGCTTACAGGCAATCAGGACAAGCTCGATTCCTTTATCAAGATGCTCAATGATTATGAGATCAAAGAGATGGTCCGCACCGGTATCACGGGTCTTATGAGAGCCGACGCGGAAGATTATATGGACAATGTTGCGTCAGATTGATTTTGAGGAGGCGTTATAATGGGGGATACTGTTAATTTAACTTTACTTCACACCAACGACATACACGGCGCTTTTCTGCCCGAATCGGTAAACGGTGTCGCCACGGGCGGCATATCGCTGCTCTCGGGATATGTTAAGGAGAAGCGCGAACAGAACGATAACACGCTTTTTGCGATAGCGGGAGATATGTTCAGAGGCTCGGTCATAGACAGCGAATATAAGGGGTTATCGACCATAGAGCTCATGAACAGGCTGATGCCCGATGTTGTTACGATAGGAAATCATGAGGTCGATTACGGTCTTGCGCATCTGCTCTTTATCGAAAAATGCGCTCGTTTCCCGATAATCAACGCAAACCTGTTCATCAAAACGAACCATGTGCGGCTGTTCAATCCTTATATCCATCTCGAGAAAGCCGGAATCAAGGTCATGTTCATCGGTATCATAACAGATGAGATCCTGGCTTCCACAAGGTCCGAAGATATCATCGGAAGCGTAGTCGATGTCAGGGCGGCCGCAGAGGAGATCAAGGTCATCCTCGATACCTACAGGACCACTGATACAGATTACACCGTTATACTTTCGCATATCGGCTTCGACAAGGACCAGGAACTCGCGGCCCTGCTGCCTCCCGAGCTGCATGTGGATCTGATCATCGGCGGACATACGCATACACTGCTCGAGGAGCCCTGCTATGTGAATAATATCCCGATCGTTCAGGTAGGCACGGGCTCGTCCCATGTCGGACGCTGCGAGATCGCGTTTGACAAGGATACGCACGAGGTTAAGGATTTCAAGTGGTTTGTGGATGACATCAATTCCAAGCTCTGCAGGCCCGATAAGGATGTTACGACGCTGCTCAATGCGTATAAATCAGAGACCGATGAGAAATATCTGTCGGTACTTACGAACTTTAAGCGGAAGCTCACTCATCCCGCGAGAAACCGGGAAACAGAGCTCGGAAATCTGTTTGCTGATGTTATGCAGACCGATTCGAGTTTTGATATCATGGTGCTCGGCTCGGGTTCGCTGCGTCTCCCGGAGCTCGGACCGATCCTTCATCTGCAGGACCTCAGAGAGTTCTTCCCGTTTGACGATCCGCTCTATATGATCGAGGTCACGGGCAAGCAGCTCCGCCATATGATCGCGTATGTAATGAGAGATGAGCATCTGACCGGACATACGGAGTTTTACCAGTATTCAAAGGATCTGCGTTTTGTATGGTCGCTGAGCCGTCATAAGTTTGACTCGTTCACGTTTAAGGGCGAGGAGATCAAGGACAGCGATCATTTCAAGATAGGCCTTCAG
>JAGCSS010000034.1 GCA_017964055.1 Lachnospiraceae bacterium | reverse complement strand
TCGTCATTGTCTCCGATCAGGGAGAAAATAGTGCAGGAGTTATATACCGGAGGCATCCAGAGCAGACTTTTAAGCTCATCCGGCATATCCTCGATCAGCTGAAGGCTTATCGCGTCTTCGTCGATCGCGGTCTGAATATGTGAATTGTACCTTACGTCGATAACGGAAACGGCCGTCATGAAATACTCGTATTTCGGCAGGTTCAGGGTCTTGAAATAATCGTCCCACTCATCCTCCGAACGGATACCGTCGTTTAACAGATGCAGCTCGAACATCTGCTGAATGCTGTTCTGCTGCCGCCTTATCGTATCCTTGAGTATCCCGGGATCCTCGGAAAAGTTCCCGAAACTGCCGCTCAGACGGTTGAATTCCTCTTTTTCGGGAGAACCGTCTTCAAGCCTCTCGACCTTTTTTGATATCCGACGCAGTATGAACAGCGCCAGGGAAACGAGTCTGTTCTTCCTGCGCGCTGTTCCGGTACTCTTTTTATCGTTAATATCGCCATTGCCCATGTGCCGCACCAACCTTTGCCGTGAATGATACTGTCACAGCATAGTATAGCATAGAACTCATGAACAGACACCTTTATTTTTCGATACCGAGCTCGGGCAGTACGTCTCTGAAATCCATGTCCGAAGCATAGTAGAACGAGGTGTAGCAGGGCTGGTTGTAAACATTGTTCTGCCATGCGACTCCGCAGCGGTACATCACGTCGTGGAGCAGCGTAAAGAGCTTGTGCTTCGTGATCTCGGTATTGATGTATATCCTTACCGCCGAGCTGTCTTCGGTGCGCAGAACGAGGTTTTCCCTGAAATCGCCGATGATATCGGCAACGAGGCAGGGATTGCCCTTTGTTCCGTTATTGGTCGCGCAGCCCTCGGGCGCCAGCATCACGCCGTGGGTATTGTCGCCTATCACGCCGATATGATGTCCTCCGACATAATCCACGCCGTCGATAACCTGAGTCGAAAGGTCCGCAGCCCATTTGATGTTGGCATTGGTTCCGAGGAGAGGAGCGTCAATGAAATCGCCCCTGCAGTCACGGATCTTGCCGACCCAAACCTGCAGTCCTCTGACACTGGGGCACACATCGCCTATCATGCATCTGCCAAGATCTTTGCTCGCTCTCTCGCCGAAGAATACCTCTCCGGTCTCGGCATCCCTTAACGCATATCCGTAAGGTACCGAAGCCGCGCCCTCGAACACGTTGAATATCTCAAAGCCGGGCCTGTCGGGGTTGATCCTCGCCACATGCATCGAATCGCCGTGGCCGAGCTTGACCATGCTCCCGTCGGGCATTTTGTCCTTCGAGGAATAGAGCACGCTTCCGTCGTTGTCGATCGCGCATGCGCCGTAAATGATCTCATGGCAGCCGTCACTGTCGATATCGGCTACGGACAGACTGTGATCGCCCTGACCCGTGATGCAGCCGTAAACGGGATCGGTGCCGTCAGGCGAGCTGTGATGCCCGAACGGATTGTCCATCGGAACATAGCCCGAATCCACGCGGAAATACTCCTCATGCCTGCCGTTCCTGAAACGGTAGGTCGTGATGGTGGTCCTGGTGTAATACCCTCTGCAGATGATCAGGAACGGGTTCTCTCCGTCGAGATATCCCACCGCCGACTGGAATCTGTCGACTCTGTTGCAGGGCTCTATCCTGCGCCATGCGTAATCACCCCAGCGCAGACCGTCGTCATCACGGAGCACGGGGAATTCTATGGTCTCGAGTTCCCTGCCGTCCCCAGCGAACATCGTGAGATACTCGGGGCCTTCATAGATAAAGCCCTCGAACTCCCTGAGCTTGTTGCGCGGATCCTTTGCGGGCGCGTATTCGTCAAAATAGAAATCGGCCAGAGCGCTCGCGTCCTTCCTCGAAAGAGGATATTCGTAGCGCTGCGGGATGTCCCAGCATTTTTCCAGCGTATCGGGCCACTGTCCGTTCTTTACCTCAGGCTGTTCGCGCCAGTTCATGAAGCGGTTGACCGTATATTCGCAGAAATTGGCCGAGGTGCAGACATAGTTGTCCTCATGTGTTATGCCGGCCTTGATATCGGCGTCGGGAAGAGTGATGAACCTCTCGGAAACTACTTTTCCGTCCTCGCCGAACACGGTCATTTTCGTGCCGGGAGCCGTCTTCACCGACATCTCCGCTTTTCCGTCGCCGTCAAAATCATATACGATGAACTGCGTGTAATGCGCGCCGGCACGGATATTGCGTCCCATGTCGAGACGCCAGAGCAGCCGTCCGTCCAGCTTATAGCAGTCGATGTAGCAGTTACCCGTATAGCCTCTGTGCGAAACGTCATGTGAGTTGGAAGGATCCCATTTGAGGAAGAACTCGAGGTCTCCGTCGCCGTCGATGTCTCCGACGCTCATGTCGTTCGCCGAATATGTGTATTCCTCGCCCGCGGGAGTCACTCCTCCGTCGGGTTTTTGAAGAGGTATCTCGATATAGTTTTTGCAGCCCTTGATCACCGAAACGGGCGCGCACTTCGCGCCTTCGCATCCGTCGGATACGGGAGCCACGCTGTAGGTGTCGCCTTCTTTTCCGTCACGGTCCAGCCAGTTGGTGGAATCGGTGACAAATGCGATCTTCTCTCCGTTGCGGTATACCGAATAATCGGTTCCTCTCATGCCTGATGCGTCGGCCGACTTAACCTCGTCCTTAAACATCCTCCATGACAGGAATATACCCTCGCCCGTACCGACCGCAACCAGTCCCCTGTTCAGTTTCTCAAGCCGCGGGTTAAGTTTATATGTTATCCCGGAAGCAAGCTTTTCGCTTCTTTCGAGCATTTTTCCGTCTTTATATGCTTCCGCGTAGAACCAGTGCGGAATATGAGTGGATTTGAGTAATGTGAATTCGGTGTCTTTTCCCGAATATCTTTTCTGGTAAACCATCGAAGGGCTGTCCGAATCTGCCCAGAACAGGGCGTATCCGTCCGCGTCCTTCACACTGTCCCACCCGACAGTCACATATTTTTTATCAATGCTTTTGATCTTTATTTTCATACAGATCCACGCTGCTCCATTTTTGTCAAGACTCGCTTGCGAGTCTTGCGCGCCGGATTCGGGTCTGCGAAGCAGACTTCTTCCTATCCGAATCCGTGCGCATCCTCGCGGAGCGTTAAACTCAGTCGGAGTTTGAAACCCGACTGAGTTTCAAGCAGGCAGCATACAAGCTGACGTATGCTGCCTGTAAATGGTCATAGAAATTCTATGCGTTTCGTTTTAAAGCTTTATTTGAACTGCTGGTAAAGTGCGTTCATTTCTGCGGTAACCTTATCTCCGCCGGAGGTCTTCCATGTAGCGATAGCCTCAAGAAGAGCGGACTCATCGATCTGGCCGAGGATGAACTGCTGCTGTGCGTCGGCAATGATGGTATCAAGAGTCTTGCCGTCTGTTACGTAAGTATCCGAAGTGAAGCTTGCGCCGTAGTTGGGTACGCAGTACTGGATATCCTCAGCATAGAGCTTCTGCTCGAGCTTGGTGATCTCACTGGTGTAGAGGTTGCGGTCAACAGGACGTGCATTCTCGGGAGCGGTGAAGTAAGGGATCATCTGGTTGAAACCGAAGTTCCACTGAGATGACTGAACACCGGTCTCAGCAAGCTTTTCAGCATCGAACAGTGATACATAACCGTCTTCGTCGATCTCATAGGTAAGACCTTCCCAACCGTACTCGATGAGGTTGAGGATCTCGCCGTTGTTGAGGTCGTCGAGGAACTGAAGGGCCTTTCTTAACTGGTCTTCAGTCTTGATGTTCTTTGTGGAGATTGCGATCAGGTTGTTCATACCTGTAGTAGGAAGGCAGAATGCGCCCTTACCGGTATCAACATAGCCCTGGAGGGTGTAGATCGGGTCATCAGCGGTAGCAAGACCAACGTCATCGCTCTCGAAGTAGGTCTCAACCTTTCTCTGATCGTCAAGAACCTGTACGCCGCAGCCTGCAAGACCTGCTCTTAACAGGTTATCTCTTGCCTTACCGGGTGTAAGTGTCTCATCCATAAGATCCGGAACGCCGTTAGCGC
>JAGCSS010000033.1 GCA_017964055.1 Lachnospiraceae bacterium | reverse complement strand
GATGCCGCCTTCGTCGATGTACATGATCAGGTCGCAGTTGCGGATCGTCGAAAGACGGTGCGCGATGATAAATGACGTGCGGCCCTGCAGCATCGTGTTGAGGCCCTGCTGGAGTGCTTTTTCCGTCTGTACGTCGATACTCGAGGTTGCCTCGTCGACGATGAGTATCGAAGCATATGAGAGCAGTGTTCTCGCGAATGAGATCAGCTGCTTCTGACCCTGGCTGAGCAGCGAGCCGCGCTCCTTGACTTCGGTGTCGTAGCCGTCCGGCATGCGCTTGATGAACGCGTCCGCGCAGACCTTTTCACTGGCCCGTTCGATCTCCTCATCGGTCGCGTCGAGCTTGCCGTAAAGGATGTTGTCCTTGATCGTGCCCGAGAAAATGAAGCTGTCCTGCATCATGATGCCCATCTGCGAGCGGAGCGAGTGAAGCGTTACCTTCGAGATGTCCTGTCCGTCGATCAGTACTCTGCCCTTCTCGACGTTATAGAAACGCGAGATCAGGTTGACCACGGTACTCTTTCCGGCGCCTGTAGGTCCTACGAGCGCCACGCTCATGCCGGGCTCGACGGTAAACGATACATTGTGCAGAACTTCTTTGCTCTCGTCATACGAGAAGCTTACATTCTCAAACTCTACTTTGCCCTTGATCGGAGGCATTTCCACAGCGTCGGGAGCGTCATCGACCTCGACCTTTTCGTTCATGGTCTCGAAGATCCTCTCGAGATACGCCATGTTGTTTACAACGTTGTTGAATATATTTCCGAGGTTCATGATCGGCTGCCAGAAACGCGCCGCATAGCTCGAGATCGCGATGATCACGCCGACGGTCTTGCCGCCCGAGGCGAATACTACCATACCGAAAATGTAGATCGCGGCTCTGATGAATACCGAGATCGTATCGATACCGGGCCAGATCGCGTTGTTGTAGCTGACCGCTTTCATCCAGGTCTTGCGGCAGTCGCCCGCGAGGCCCGAGAAAATCTCTGCGTTTTCGTTCTCACGCGCAAATATCTGTGTGATGCGCGCGCCGACGATATTTTCCTGCAGATACGCGTTCAGGTTCGAGTTCTTGTTCGAAACCATGCGCCATGCCTTACGCTGCTTGTTCTTCATTACCAGCATGAACACTGCAAGCACGGGCACACCGCAAAGTACAACGAGTGACATCTGCACGTCGGTGATCAGCATGAAGATGACGATGAAGATCAGGTTCAGCATCTCCAGTATGACGTTGATCAGTCCGTTCGAGAGCATATCCGAAACCGAGTTGACGTAGTTAACGACACGGATCAGGATCTTGCCGTGCGGACGGTCGTCGTAGTACTTGAAGCTGAGCTTCTGCAGATGCGCGAACAGGTCCTTACGGATGTCGTAAATGATGTACTGCGAGACCTTGACCATAATGCGGGACCTCAGCAGCGCGAATATGATGCTGAGCACATACGCGACTGCGGTGAGGATAACCAGTACGATCAGATAACGCACATTTTTCTGCGGGATGGCTTCGTCCAGCGCTTTCTGCACGAGCATCGGCGCAAAGAGCACCATTACGCCCGCGATGCCGCTGAAGAGGATCGCCAGTCCCATCTTTTTGATGTATTTTTTGATATATGAGGATGCCAGGAGCAGGTGTCTTATATTAAACGGCTCGTCCAGCTGTTCATCCTTGCGGTATGTATTTCTCTCAGCCATTTACGACACCTCCTTCCTGTGTCTTTGCGCTCTTCTCGGAAAGGATCTCAGTCGCCTCGGCAATATCGCCGACCTGCAGCTTAACCAACTCGCTGTAATAGCCGCCCTTCTTCACGAGCTCCTCGTGATTGCCCTCCTCGATGATGCTGCCGTCCTTCAATACCAGAATGTTGTCGGCAAATTTCGTGGTGGAGATACGCTGCGCGATGATGATCTTCGTGCAGTCGAAATCGAGGTCGCGCAGACTGTGTTGGATATGCTTCTCGGTCTCCATATCAACCGCCGATGTGGTATCGTCGAGTATCAGGATCGAAGGCTCGATGGCCAGCGCGCGTGCCAGAGAGATACGCTGTTTCTGTCCGCCGGAAAGTCCGACGCCGCGCTCGCCGACAATGGTGTCATAGCCTTCGGGCATCTTAAGGATGAACTCCTCGGCCGCCGAAGCCCTCGCGAATTTGACAACTTCATTCGCGGTCAGATGCGATACGCCGTACGCGATATTTCCCTCAATGGTGTCCGAATAGAGCAGAACATCCTGCGTCGCGAGTCCGATATTTTTGCGCAGATCCTCGAGCTTGTAGCGGTTGACGTTTACGCCGTCCACCGTGATCGTGCCCGAATTGGGCTCGTAGAAGCGGGGGATCATCTGGATCAGCGAGGTCTTGCCGCAGCCGGTCTCACCGATGATCGCCACGGTCTCGCCGGGATGCGCGGTAAACGATATATCCTTAAGTACCGGCAGGTTGCCGTCCTCGTATTTGAAGCTTACGTGGTTGAATACGACCTCACCCTTGAAACGTCCGGGATGAGAGATCGCATCGGGAGCGTCCACGATTTCGGCCTCGGAGTAGTAGATCTCCATGACCTTGGTCGATGCCGCCGAGAAACGCTGGAACTCGTTCATGATATTGCCCATCTGGCGCATAGGGTTGCAGATGGCCCAGATAAGTCCCGAGAACGATACATATTCACCCATTGTGATCTGCCCGTTGATGATGAACAGACCGCCTATGAGCAGCAGTATCAGGGGAAGTACATCGGCCACGGCTTCCACGTAAGGGAAATAGTGCAGCCAGGTGTAATGCGTATCAATGCTGGTGTCCCTGAAATCGGTGTTCGCGGTGTCAAACTTCGCGATCTCGTAGTCTTCGCGCGCAAATGCCTTTACCACGCGGTTTCCGGAGATGTTCTCCTGCGCGTAGGTGTTCATGCCCGCGAGCTTTTCTCTGAGTGCCCTGTGCTTGGGCGTAACCGTCTTCTTGAATCTGAAAACGATGAAGAATATCAGGGGTGAAACGATCAGGATCGAGAGCGCCAGCTTCCAGTCCATGATCACAAAATATACCGCAGCCGCCGTGAAAAGCGTTACGGATTCAATGATCGAGCGCACTACCCATGCGATATTGTGCCTTACGGCATCCAGGTCGCCCGTCACTCGCGTCATCAGGTCGCCCGTGCGGTAGGTCGAATAGAATTTCATGTCCTGACGCTGTATCTTGTTATAAAGGAAATTCCTGATCCTGAACAGCGCGTACTGCGAAACCGACTCATACGCCATACAGTCCAGATAGACCACCGTTACGCGGAACAGCGTCAGCGCGATCATGATGATTATCAGGCGATAGAACTCGCTGCTGTGTGCAGCGACCGTATCGCCCGTGTCGTGGATCTCGTTGAACAGGTCAACGATCTTTCCCGAAAAATAAGGCACAACGAGCTGCAATGTGTTATAGACCACGGTGCCGAGCATCGCGATCACATACAGTCCCCGTCTGCCTTTCATGTTCTCCCAAAGCCACGCCACGCGTGATTTTGGGAATTTCTTTTCATTGCTTTCCATACATTCTCCGTCCGCGGGACAAAACCGCGGATACTCATCCTGCTAATATACTGCCTGTGCTACGTGTCCCATACTAGCAAAAACGATTTTACGTAACAATGTACTATTCTGCTTCATTGATGGATGAAATTGGAAACCGCGGCTTTAAGTACAAGAATCTGCGATTTTCCGTCGGGAATTTCATTTTTCATGACCATTTCGGCCGCTTTTTTGACCGGGATCTTCTCGACCTCTATCGCCTCGTCCTCATCTAGGTCCAGTTCGCCGAGCTCCTTATCGACGCGGCACATCCAGAGCCTGATGATCTCGTTGGTATAGCCGGGCGAAGGGTACATATTTCCGCAGAATACCCAGTCCTTTCCGATGCATCCTGTCTCCTCGCGCAGTTCGCGCTGTACCGCTGCGAACGGGTCCTCTCCGGGCTCCAGCTTGCCTGCGGGAAGCTCTAAGCAGACCTCGTGATAGGGATATCTGTACTGTCTCACAAACAGCAGCTCATCGTTGTCCGTGAGCGCCGCGACGCAGACCCCGCCCGGATGGTCGACGACCTCGCGGGTGCAGGGCTTGCCGTCCGCCGTTTCGGCGTCGTCGACATGGACCTTGAGTATCCTGCCGTTATATATGTCATTGCGTTTGATCGTGGTTTCTTTGAGTTCCATAGTTTTTGATCGATCTGTCCTTTCGCTGTTTTCACGGTGATATATACCTGCCCGGGTACCTTTTAAGCTGCCGTTTTAAGGATTCACAGAATAATATCAGTCCCTCGAGGGAGCTTATTCGGGCTCAATGGTAAATGAGCATGTGACCTGTCCTTTCCGGGTCTCGTCCGCGGCCTTCCAGACGATCCTCTTCACGGTCTGCGGCATGCCTGCATGATCCATGAAGCTTTCCTCGATGATACGTATGCCCGGGAAGCCGCTTTTCGATTTTATTCTACATGTGTAGTCATTTTCGTTTGCAGACTCTGGTTCTTCCTGTCCTTCCCGATGTTTTACTGCAGTTCCGCTACTGTCTTCGACCGCCGCGCTCCGGATCAGTATCTCGTCTCCGCTTATCCGCACATCCCCCTGTGTGACCAGGTTCTCTTCGATCAGGCAGCCTTCGCTCTCAAAGCGGTCCTCGACTCTCAGGCACTCTGCCGTCGGATCGTAGTGCAGTTCTCTTACCAGACTTTTCAATGCGTCATCACCGTAAGCTCCTGCAAATGAGAGCCGGACACCGCAGTTTTCCTGCCGGTTTTCACAGACAAACTCTCCGCACGCAAATTCCCGTCCAGCCTGCTGCCCGTGTCCGTTTATCACAGGTATGTTGTGCCCCAATGAACTGCAGACGATATATCCGTATCTGGTCTCGTCCTTAAAATACTGCGCGGTATACTCCCCGGCCCCCAGATCAGTGAGCAGCGGCCGGTCGCCGAGTACGTAGATAAAACTGCCGATATCGTTGTGATTGTGCGGTTCCGCATTGTGTCCGCCTTTAACGGCAAAGCCTCCGCCTGACGCACCGTGGCAGACTGCCCACTGTGCCGAAGGCAGGACGTAGACAGGCAGGGCCTCTTCAGACGTTTTCACTTTATTTTCACCGTTCTCCGTACCGCTCAGATATTCCCTGCTCCAACTCAGATCCCTCGAAGCCATCAAAAACCTGTAGCAGGGATCCGCATCAAATCCGGCCGCGCAGGAAATATCGGGAATCTCTACCGTCGCATACAGTCCGGCCAGCCTGCAGGTCAGACCGATACGGTATTTTTCATGCATCGAGCCGTCGGAAAAACTCAGCGACAGTCCCGACGGAAAATAGCATTTCTGTTGGAATTCCGCTATCCTGCGGCATTTTTCCGGCAGGACGGATCTCAGTATCGGATCCCGATCCCTGTCCACCGAACCACTGCCCCGGGATAGCCCGGAAAGCATTCCTTTCAGCTCAGCGTTCTTCTCAGCCTTCCCGGCCAGCAGGTCCATAAATCCCATGTAATAATAGAACCCGTAGGTAAAATACCCGATCCCTTCGAGGCACGCTCCGTCATCCGCAAACCCGTTCAGGAAAAAGCCCAGATTCTCCTGAACGCGGCGCACCAGTTTTTCCTGCAGCTCCGGCTCATCATCGAGCAGATCGAGCGCCGCCATGCCGATACTTCCGTTGCAGACCGCGTTCCAGTTCATGTCTGACCGTTCCCACCATGCATAGGGCTGCTTCGCAGCAAACGGTCCTATCACTCGCCGCATGATCTCGGTGCTCATCCTGTCCCTTAATTCGTCAGGCAGTACTGCTTTCAGCCTCGCATAGAGTTCCGCCAGCGCCTGCGCTGTTTCCGACGCGAACAGATCGACGGTTATCCG
>JAGCSS010000258.1 GCA_017964055.1 Lachnospiraceae bacterium | reverse complement strand
TGCGATACATTCGTGATCAGCTCGGTCTTCATCCTCTCGCTCTTGGTGCGCTGCTCGACCGCGATGCTCATTCCTTTAGCTATGGTATTAAGGTATTCACCTGTCCTGCGCTGCTCCGCGACCATACCCGAAGTATCTACCTGGTATTCGAGATTGCCTCTCGAGATCGCCTCGGCGCCGCGTTCGAGCGCCTTGTTCTTTGCCGCATGGAAAACTGCCAGTCCGATCAGTACTAGAGTCTTTAAGAACAGGAATAATATCGCTATATCGCCGTCGTGGTAGACTATCGCCAAAAGTCCGAAATTGACGAAGAAATCAACACCGATCAAAAGTATCCATCTCCACGCTGCAGGAATACCCTTGACCACTTTCCATATCCATCTGAGAGCGATCGCTATAAAGGATTTCCTGATGATACTGTGCTCCTTGAGGCGCGTCGCAAAGCTCATGCAGTAACCCATGAGAAGAGCGATCATCGCAGGAAGCAGGACAACGATCAGCACCGTTTCTTCGACGCCGTGCCAGAACCATGCATCCGCCATCATGCAATAGAACATGATCAACAAGAACATCCCGACGCTCATGATATCAAACGGCATGCCTCCGAGCAGACCGTGATGGATCTTCTCGTCCCCGGGACGTTTTCCCGATACGCACATCAGCATGATGAAGGCAACGAGCGCGAGCAGTCCCATGAATATGCCGATACCGTAGATGGCGTATCTGAGCCTGAATCCGAGCCCGACGACCTTGTTCGTGAACATATACCGGTCCGTTTTAGGAAAGCCTTTGAGGAAGCTCACGTTTAACGTCTGCTCTATGACGGTTTCATCAGGCAGATCCGTATAATAGATCGAATATATCCTGAATGTATTGTCGCCCGTGATCATCGAAGGACTCCATATCGGATGATCCGCGTTCGACGCGTTCCTCAGCTCGACCTTATAGGTAAAGCTCCTGTCTTCTAGCGCACCCGAAGGAACGGTCTTTGCTATCGTTTTGCCGTTGGCATCGCTGACTTCAAGTACAAGGTTTCCTTCGGATTTATAGAGTCTCGTTCCGTTCTCTTCGTCATAGCGGCCGTAATTGTACATATCCAGCCAGTCATTGACCACATCGTACATTACTCTGTCGCTGAACTGCGCGGCCTCACTCGTCTCGTAGAATCCATACTCCCAGAACAGTGCCGCGCCTACGATGCATCCCAGCAATACGCATACGGATAACAGACTGGTAACGAAGAGAATGATCTTCCCCGCTGTTGTCCTGAAAAAGTGTTTCATTTTATCCTCCTGTTATTGTTACTTCTGCATGCAGTATCCCTGTCCGAACACCACCTTGATATATCTGGGCTCGGCCGGATTTATCTCTATTTTTTCTCTCAGGTGCCGGATGTGCACAGCCACGGTATTCTCATTGCCGAGCGGCTGCTCCTTCCATACCAGCGAGTAAATATCTCTCGGAGAGAACACTCTGCCCGGCTCCGACATAAAAAGCTTCAGGATGTCGTATTCCTTGGGCGTCAGGCTTATCTCACTGCCGTCCACGCTGACACTTTTGGCCCTGTCATCGAGCTCTATGCCGCCGATGGTAAGTACATCGGCATCGTTTGCCTTTTTGCCTGCGCCCAGAAAAAGATAGCGCCTCAGCTGTGAACGCACCCTTGCGCTGACCTCCATCGGATTAAAGGGCTTGGTAATATAATCGTCCGCTCCCACAGTCAGTCCGAGTATAATATCACTGTCCTCACTCTTGGCAGTCAGCAGTATGATCGGGATATTGGTCTTCTCGCGTATCAGCGACATCGCCTTTATCCCGTCCATCCCCGGCATCATGATATCCATCAGCACGAGATCGATTTGTTCCCTCGCCACGATATCCACCGCTTCTTTGCCGTCATATGCCTCAAAAAAGCGGTACTCCGGGTCCGCCAGATACAGTTTCAATGCGTTGACGATATCCTTATCATCATCGCAGAGCAGAATGTTGTGCATGCTTCATCCCCCGATATTTAAAATTGATTGTTACTATATGCCGATCAGCATTACATATTCAGTTTAGCACTTTGTTCCTTAAGAAAAAAGTATGCGGCCGCTTAAGAATTGCTTAAGAGCCGCATACTTTTTGTTTAATTCCCTGATTTACTTATTGTCATGCCAGTATTCCGTGTCCGCAGTGGGCCAGTAAGCCTCATTGCGATCGGGATAGGTGTCGCTGTAATTTTCCATTCGCTCGAACATCCTGATATAAGCCTCCGCGGAGCTGAACAGCGCATCCGTATTTATGATGCCCTCCGTATTCGCGAGACGTTCGATCATGTCGGGAATGAGTCCGTAATGCGCCACGCCGTCGTTATTGATATCAAATGTCCTGTTGCCTGTGGTCTGGCGGTCTATCTTTACGGAAGCCACGCCCGGCGCGTAAAGACCGGGATACAGTCCGTCAAAGTTCTCGTAATCGACCTCCTCAAATACACCCTCGCAGTTGTCGAAGTACGGCAGGAAGCATGCTCCGTTAACATCCGTTCCGAAAGGAACTCCAAGGATCAGATCGTCTCCTGCGTCTCCGTTCTGATTGTACCAGGTGGTCGGTACTCCGTAAGGATTACCGTCGTTATAGGTCTGATAACCGCGATCCGCAAAATCGGGATAGCCTACCGTTGCCGTGCCCGCGTTACTGAGGTAGATCATGTACTGCAGATAATCCGAGACACACTGCTGATGCTTTTCCATCGTCTCCCAGAGCATCGGGGAAATGATGCCGCCCAGCTGCATGATCTTGATCATTCTCGGTATATCCATCTGTTCCCAGCATCTGTCGGGATCCTGCTCGAACAGGTCCAGAAGCCTTGTATGCGAAGCGATGATTCCGGGATATTTCTCTTCCCAGAGTATGTCGATAACCGCGTTCAGTGCCTTGTCCGACATATGGTCGACTTCGATAACGTATTTCTTGTCGATGAGCTTGCGGATCAGCCATTCGCCGGTCTTTGTAAGTCCGATCGTATTCTGGTGACCTGCGAGCGAAGCATCGAGGTTTGCCTTGGGCTGCTTATAATATACTCTCGGGTTCGCGGCAGCCTCGGGCTGATAGAAATCGCCCCTGTTCAGGTAATTCATGATGCTGAATATCTCGCCCTTATAGAGCTGGCATCCGGCGAATCCGTTATTGAGTGCGTGCGTCGGGAATACGCTCCTGATTCCGAGATCGTAGAACTCATCGATCTGAGCCTCGATTGCGGCCAGCTTCGAATTCATAACAGACTCGGAAATCTCTCCGGCTTCATACATTCCGATATAATCCTTATCGCAGTCAAATACGGTGTCCATTTCAAGTGAAAGGAATACCGCCATCTTGCCTTCGCTGATCACCTGACGCGCCTGAGCGGCTGATGTAACGATCCTGAACCAGCCTTCGCCGGGTCCGCCGCACTGGGCGTCGATGTATCTCTCCATCAGCTTGATATCGGCGATCTGCTCCCGCGCGATCTTCATGTCGTTGAGCTCCGCGTTCGCATAAGGCGGAAGCGCATTGGTTATCGCGCCCAGCGTACCGTTGTTGACGCACTGCTGCACGAGCAGGCGCTGTCCGGAAAGATAAGCGCGTTCCAGCCACTTGTAGTAGGTCTGGATATGATTGTCCGAATGGGCGTCGGGCCAATATGTAAAGTCGGGATATCCGCTGGTATTGTGCGAATCGCAGCCGTCCACGATCTTGCCCCAGAGGTCGAAGCATCCGTTGATGCCGTGTGTTCCCGTGCAGGCTTTAAGCGCCTCGCGTATGCCTAGCGGACTGTAACTGCTGCCCGCGAATACCACCTTGCCCGATCCGAGATTATGATTCAGATGCACATGTGTATCCGCGTATCCGATAATGGGCTCTCCGACAGCGGGAGCCGACATAACGTTTGCGGTCTGCAGCTCATTGCCCGAGATATCCTTAAATGACATGCATACGTCCGCCTCGGGGAAAGGATTGTTTCCTTCCGCCGGCTCAAGTATGAACTGACAGCTCGAATCCCAGTCGCTCTTCCATTTCAGCGAAGTTCCCGAAATGCAGACATATTTATTCTTGACGGTATTATAGAAAGTGAAGGTGCCGTTCGGTCTTGCGTCGATCCGCCATTTGATATTGTCGCCGAGCCCGTCGGTACGCACGATCGCGTTGAACGCGTTCACCGTAAGATACTTGCTGTCGCGGTCATAAAGAATGTAAATGCCCAGATCCGCTGGCTTAAAGTAGAACACCATGGCTTGGTCCGCCGTAGCGGCCTGAGCTTCGTAGCCCG
>JAGCSS010000257.1 GCA_017964055.1 Lachnospiraceae bacterium | reverse complement strand
GCATATCGAAGGCGCGTAGAATATCAGAGTCAGGAAGGCTCTGAGCCACCCCTTGAACTCATTGATGATCCATGCGAAGAGCAGGCACATGAAGTAGCTGACAGGGCCTGTTACAACGGCCAGGATCAGCGTATTCTTCAGTGATTTGATGAAGATGTCATCCTCAAGGAAAAGCTTGATGTAGTTCTTCCAACCGATGAACTGAGGCATCTCCAGCATGTTGTAATATGTGAAGCTGAAGATCATCGCCATACCTACGGGCAGTACCGTAAAGAAGAAGAACAGGATGAAATACGGAGCCAGCATCAGATATGAGGACTTGCTCCTCTTCATCTGATCCCACAGCGTCATTCTGCTGCGCGGAAGGGTCGAAACCGTACCCTGATAATTGTTTTTATCCACCGATTCGCCCTCCTTCCTCAGTCAAGTCCAAGCTCTGCGCGCTTGTAATCTATTTCCGCATTGATGTAGATAACCTTGTCCATCAGTTCCTCACGCGGTGAGGCTGTATCCGTCTCGGTAACTACCGTGTAGAATGCGTTGTTAACGTTACGCCAGGAATAATATCCGCCGGGAACCTGCGGGATGCCGCGTACGCACTGCATCGATTCCTGAAGTGCCCTGAAATCGCTCACGGGCCAGCTCATGTTTGTGAAAGCCTCGTAGTTCGCGGTCGGAACACGTGCCGCCGAACCCATCAGTGACTCCATCTCGCGGCCGTAAGCCGTCTGTGTCTCGGCCGATGACCACCATTTGATGAATGCCCAGCTCTCTTCGGGATAATCCGTATCTGCCATGATCATGCTCGCGAGTCCGGTACATGCCACCGAATGATCTACGCTGCCGTCCTCCTGCACCATGCCGGGGATCTGTGTGAAGCTCCAGAGTCCGGCGATATCGGGCGCGGATACCGCGAAGTTGTTGTAGTCGGTGTAGTCCGCGATGATGATCGGACATTCGCCTGTACGGAAACGTTCCTCAACCGATGTGGAACGGTCTATCTTGTAATCCGTGTAGTAATTGCAGAATACCTTGAACGCGTTGACCGCGATATCCGAATCGAGAGCCGAAGCCTTTGAATCCTCGGTGTAGTACTTTCCGCCGTGCTGATAGAGCATCGAAGCGAAAAGCTGCTCGTTCGGGAGCATGCCGAATTCCATCTGGTTCTTTGAAAGAACCGACATTGCTACCTTAACGTCATCCCATGTGGTGGGAAGCTCGAGGCCGATCTCCTTTAAGATGTCCTTTCTGTAGAACATAACGGGGAAGGTGATCGTCTCGGGAAGCGCGTACAGCGCTCCGTTGTACATAAACTGCTCGTAAGCCGCATCCGGGAACCTGGTCAGTACCTCCTGCCAGTCGGGGAAGCGCGTGAGGTCGAGCACCGCATGTCTGATACCGTAGTTGACCGGAGTATCATTGCCCGTATTGAGTACCGCGCCTGCGATACCGTTTGTATTTGCGACCTGTATGGCCACATCGGGGCCCTCTCCAACGAGGGTCGCCTTCAGCAGCGTCGACATGTCTACGAGCTGAACATTGACGCTGATGCCGTTTTTATTTGTGAATGTCTCATCGATCAGGGACTTGATAACGTTTGCCTGGTCACGTCCGGAACCGATCCAGAGCGTGATGACCTTTGCGTCCTTGTCCTCGGCTACCGAACCGATCTGGTTGTAGTCGATCACAAAGGAATAGAACAGTCGGCTGATCTCGTGTCCCGCTCTCGTGAAGAAATTCGACTTCGAGATGCCGGACTTTGTATCCGCCGAATGGATGCTGAACGAGTCGAGTGCGAGAGGCTGGCTGATAACCTGTGTGATCCAGTTACCGCAGGCTCTGACGTTAACCTTGTAGGAACTGATGACCTTAACGAAATCATCGTTATCCTTGATCAGGTCGTCGAGCTGATCTCTCATCGTGAGCAGCACCGTTTTCTTGTCGGAATTCTTGCCCGCAACGATGTCGAGCCTCTCGATCGCCGCGTTGAGGATGTCTCTGGTGGCGATCAGGTCGCCCGTCAGTTCGGGCAGCGATGACTCGATCTGATAGTCACGGTATCTGTCGGGTGAAACGCCCGTGATCTTGATCACGCGGCGGTAAATGTCGTTGAGCCTTTGTACCGCATCCTCGACCATGCCGACGATCGTCGAGAAATCACCGAGCACGACCTCCATGCGGATCGTATGCGAGCCCGCATCAAGATAGAATCTGAACGGCTCTCCGCTCTCATCCGAGAGGGTCTCTATCTTCCAGTTCTGAGAATAACCGAACTCATAATTGTCCAGCTCCGAGAAAGGAACCGCACCGTCGATCGATATACGTCTCGATACAGCCACGCCGCGGCTGAAGTTCTGCTTGTCATGCATCGTGATCTCGTAATAGCCGGTCTCGGGAACATCGAACTGCCACTCGAGCCACTGGCCTACAAGTCTCCATGAATTGCCGCCGACGGTATTGTTGAGAAGTGTCTTTGAGCTGGCCGGAACGACCTCGGGCGAGCTCTGGTCCTGCTGGGGATAAAGCATCTGTGAGGAAGCCTTCGTAAGGTTCTCGGCCTCGATCAGTATCTGCTTTCCCGATGTATCCTTTGCGCCTGCCGCGTCGAGAGCCGACTTGACCTCTGCGTAGGATGAAGCAGTCTTTGCATTGTCAAAGATAACGGAACCGATGATAACGGGCTCCTTGATGGAAACGAACGTAACGGTGTGATCACCCGCGGTAAGATAAACAGCCAGAGGCGTGGTGATATAGCCGTCGCTGTCGTAAACATAACGTGTCTGCCACTCGGGAGCCTCGATCATGCCGGGCTTAACGTCATTGCCCTGGTTATCCTTTTCCCAGGTATAAGCGGTGGTGCCGTTCGCTCCGGTCACGCGCTCGCCCCTGGCGGTCCAGACTCTGGAAAATGTAACGAGCGACATCTCCTTGAAGGGAAGCTCACCGTCGATGAAGATCGCGCGCTCGATATCGGAGTTCTTGCCCGCTGTCGGGAAATACTCGAGTGACATATTGTACATGCCCGTCTCGGGGATGTTCACCTCGAACTCAACCAGCGAATCCTCTGTTGTCAGTATGCTGCTGCCGCTGTTATGCTCTCCCGCTCCCACTTCCGGATCACCCGCAGGGATCAGTTTTGCCTCAGCCGCAGCGCCGCTCTCCTCATAACGCACAACCGCATCCGCGCCGATGATGACGGTCCTGTCCGGAACAGCATCCGACGCGTGCGCCGCACGATAATCGTTGTAAGAAAGGATTGAATCGTCGATATTGTAGGTACTGATGGTATCCTCGAAATCGTCCATGGAGATATCCGTCACCGCCATGGTCCTGATCGCGCCGGAATAAGCGAACACCTGAAGAATAAGCGCCATAACCATGATCAGCGCCATCCTCTTAATTCCGATCCTGTTCTTCATAGTACGATCTCCTTCAAAGCTTTTTGTTGTACCATTTCTCCGCCTCTTCCGAGCCCTCTTCGAAAGCAGGCATGTATTTCCTCATAACGCGCTCCATAAGGAATGTAGCGCCGTAAAACGCAAATCCGGGAAACAGAGCGAATCCCCAGGGCATCAGATATACCAGCAGGAAGCTGACCGCGAATATCAGAACGATGCCGATCGATGAAACGAAATGCCTGAATGCCGTTATAACACCGAACTTCAGTATGTCAAAGCCTCTTCTGTCAAAGCGCGAAAGCTCGAAAAACACAAAGAAGAAGGTCATGAACCATATCAGCGTAACGACCACGAGTATCATGAACATCGCATCTCCGAAGGAATCCGTCCTCTCCTTCAGGTAAACAAAATCAAAAACTATGACCAGCGCGGCTATCACATAGCCGATGCCGAGCCCGATGCCCTGCCTGATGTTGCGCGCGAAGGATCTGAAATACTCCCTCCAGACGTAGCCCTCATGGTGCCTGACCGACTTGGCCATCGCATAGTAGCCTGCGGTGAACGCGGTCCCCGCCGTGATCAGCGGGATCGAGCACAGGACCGTGAACAGTCCGACAAGGAACGAGCCTATTATCATATCAGCGATCCGGTTTAAAGGTCCTTCGGGATCGAGTAATTTGCCAAACAATAGTAAAACCTGCCTTTCACGTCGGGGTCATTCCCCGTCGTAATACCATCCGTCCTCTTTTTCCGACGGCTTCGGGATGAAGCGCCTGAATGCCCTCTCGATGATGTAGGTCGCGCCGTAGCATGCCAGCGGCGGAACGATGAGCGTAAATCCGACCGAAAGCTTCAGGCACAGATAAACCGTAAGCGCCCAGCCCGCTATCAGCAGAACGGTGAAATAAAAATATCTGCCCGCGATCGTAAATGTCAGAGAAACCGTCTTTTTAAACTCAAGCTTAAATCTCGATATCACCGGGAATATCCAGACCGTAAACGCGGCCCAGACGACCAGCAGGATGTCGTAAACCGTGACCCACAGCGCTGTATGCGCAGCCCCGTCGGGATCATCCTTCGTAATGTAGATCGTGCGGTTCAAAAAGAGCAGGTATCCGATGACGCCGAGCAGCACCGTAAATATGATGCCCTTTAGGATATTCCTCTTAAACGCCGAAAAGAATTCCCTCACGGGGTATCCCCTCTCACGCCTCACTGTCTTGATCATTGCATAATAAAATGCACTCAGCGAGGTCCCGAATGTAACGACCGGGAGACTGCATATCAGGAAAAGTATCCCCAGCAGCAGTGAATTACCGATCGTATTGATAAGTGTCATCAGTCTCCCTTCGGAAAACCGATCGTTATTCCAGTTGTCTGCCGCCAAATTCAGTCATCCTCCGAACCGAAAACTTCAGTTTATGCGAAATCGTTTTCGCATTTCGTTAAGTAAAATCGCCTTAGTGCATTTGATATTGCTCTTTCGTGCATCACGAAGGAGCTCTTTTTTGCATTATATCATTTAATTAACCAAGGCACAAGTAAAACATCCGCCGCTTTTTGAGCATATTGCACAAACAAAAAGTTCAAATCCGAATAACGCAGTAATTTCAGATGATGCGGAGAAACTCATCTGCGCTTCATCGAAGATTTTCTGTAAATCGTTTTCGTAGCGATCAAAATTTTCTCCCTCGGGAAGTCGGGATTCTCTATCCTCCAGATCAGCTGCTGTACCAGTCTCTTGCCGAGCATCTGGTGATGAATGGATACGGTGGTGAGCCTGGGCTCGACCTGAGTCAGCACTTCCTCGTTGTCAAAGCCGGTGACCGCAACATCCGTCGGACACTTAAGTCCTTTCTTTGCCAGCGCTCTGATGCACTTAAGGGCTATGTCATCGTTCGAGCAGACAATGGCCTCCGGCATATAAGCAAAGCCGGCAACTATCTTCTCTACCTCGGCATTCGAATACATCTCGGGAAGGTGTGAATTAAAGATAATGTCTTTGTCGATCAGCATCCCGTTTTCCGAAAGCGCCGCGCAGTATCCCATGTAGTGCTGTCTGACCGTTTCGCAGTAGGTCGTATCACCTATGAAGCCTATGCTCCTGATGCCCTGCGATATGAGGTTCTCGGTGATCTGCATCACGCTGTTCCTGCCCTCAACGATCACGGAATCACAGTTATGTTCAAGATCGAAGTCTCCGGACGGACAGTCAAGGAAAACCGTCGGAAGCTTCTGCTTTAAGATCTCACGTGTATAATCGGGTTTAAAGATGCTCATGAGGATGACCGCATCGACACCGTCCTGAAAATCACGGGGAAGCACGAGATCCGCCTCGTCTTCCGCGGATACGAAGTTCAGGCGCATGCGGCAGTTATTGCGGTTGAGCTCGTCGGAGATGCCGACAACGATAGTGTTCCAGAATACGGAGAGCTCACGCTTTGCAAGTATGATCACAGTCTTATTGTCAACGGAATTCTCTACGAGCTTATACTCCTCGAGGATCTGGGGGCTCATCTTCTGATAGCCCATCTCCCATGCCTTCTTGATAATGGACATGCGGGTATCGTACGCAACCGTATCGCTGTTCGTAAGGGCTTTTGCGACGGTATTGCGCGAGAGTCCGAGTTCAGCAGCAATGTTCTGTATCGTAACCTTCTTGATCATAAAATGCACACCTCATACATGTTATGCACACAGTATATAATACATTTTGTGCATTTTCAAGTGCATTTTAAAATTTTTGCACAATAAAAAGTTTAAGAAAAGCAGACTTTTGCAAAAATATGTACAAAAGTCTGCTCTATTCAGGCGTTTTCCCTATACAGTTCCATTATGCGGTCGACCGCATCTCGCAGGCTGATATTCTCAACCTCAGCATCTGCCCATTCGGTATACAGCGCTCCCCGCTCCGCAAACAGCTTCTCGACGCCCTTTCCTGCTGAAAGAGGTCTGCCCTTTGTCGAGAGCTTATCTAGATCGCGCTTCAGATACACGATAAATCCCAGTTTTTTAAGTATCTCCAGATTGCCGGGCACGGTCACCGCGCCGCCTCCCGTGGCGATACAGGCTCTGCCGTCCGGTTTGAGACGCGCAAGCACCTCGCTCTCCCTTCGGCGAAACTCCGGCTCCCCGAATTCTGTTATGCATTCGGCCGGCGTGATGCCGTAGGTCTTTTGGAACTCTTCATCGGCATCTATCGTCTTAAAGCCGTGGTCCCTTGAGAGGATCCGCGATATCGTCGATTTGCCGCATCCGGGCATCCCGATAAGTATGATATTCTTCAGCCCGTTCGCCGCATGCCCGTCAGCGCCTCCGCTGCCGTCATGCAGGATGCAGCTGTTCAGCAGCCTGCGTCTTAATTCTTCGTTCACCGTCAGCCTCTCCAGTCTTATTCTTTTTCGGGTCTGGTCAGTCCGAAATGCAGATATCCCTCTTTGGTAACGATCCTGCCTCTGGGCGTCCTCGCGATCAGCCCAGACTGCACCAGATACGGCTCGTAAACCTCCTCAACCGTGCCTGCGTCCTCGCCGATCGTGGTGGCTACGGCTTCGATGCCCACCGGTCCGCCGTCAAACTTGTCTATCATCGTATGCAGTATCGCGCGGTCTATATTGTCCAGTCCGAGCCTGTCGACCTCCATCAGGTCGAGCGCATAATTGGCCACATCCAGAGTGATCCTGCCGTCATATTTGATCTGCGCGAAATCCCTCATGCGCTTTAGCAGGCGGTTGGCCAGACGCGGCGTACCTCTCGAGCGTCTCGCGAGCTCCTTGGCTCCGTCGGGATCGATGGTCACTCCGAGCACATCAGCTGAACGGTTTATGATGCATTCCAGCTCCTCGATCGTATAGAACTCGAGGCGGTGTATCACACCGAACCTGTCGCGCAGAGGCGCTGTCAGCATGCCCGCTCTCGTCGTAGCGCCCACGAGCGTGAAATGCGGCAGATCGAGCCTAATGGACTTTGCCGCCGCTCCGCGTCCGATCACGATATCTATGCAGAAATCCTCCATCGCGGGATACAGCAGCTCCTCGACCTGACGGTTCAGTCTGTGTATCTCATCGATAAAGAGAATATCGCCTTCCCTGAGGTTATTCAGTATCGCGGCCATGTCGCCCGCTTTCTCGATCGCGGGTCCTGCAGTGGTCTTGATGTTGACTCCCATCTCATTTGCAATGATTCCGGCGAGCGTTGTTTTTCCGAGTCCGGGAGGTCCGAACAGCAGCACATGGTCGAGCGACTCGCCTCTCTGCTTCGCTGCCTCGATATAGATCTTCAGATTCTCCTTGGCCTTTTTCTGTCCGATATAATCGTCGAGCATCTGCGGTCTTAAGCTGCCCTCGATGCTGCTGTCCTCGACCGTGAATTCGGTCGTTATCATCCTTTTTGCCATAATCCCCTGTCCTGTGCCTAAATATACTTTAACGCCGCCTTAAGCAGCTTTTCTACGGTCATGTCGTCCTCTGCGGGAACACTGCGCACTGCCTTTAAAGCTTCGCTCGAGGAATATCCCAGAGCCGTGAGCGCCTGCACCGCCTCGTTCTTGATCTCGGAGATATCGTCGGGCTCCGGCGCGGCTCCTGCCTTTGCCGCGGGAACACCGAGGTCCGCCGCCGATATGCCGCCGTCAAAGGTATCCTCGAGTTTAAACTTGTCCTTGAGCTCGATGATCAGCTTGCTAGCTGTCTTTGCTCCGATGCCCGGAGCCTTCGCGATCGCCTTTGCGTCCTCAGCGAGTACAGCGAGCATCAGGTCCTTCGTGCTCATATACGACATGATGCCGAGCGCGCCCTTAGGCCCGATGCCGTTTACCGTGATCAGGTATTTGAAGGTCGCCAGATCCTGCCTGTCGGCAAATCCGAACAGCGCCACGCCGTCCTCCTTTACCTGCAGATATGTATAGAGCTCCACCTGCGAGCCCTGCGCCCTCTCCATCGCGCACAGCACGGGATAAGGCACGAAAACCTCGTATCCGATCCCGTTTACGTCGATAACGACCGACGATTCGTTCCTGAACAGGACATCTCCCCTGATATATGAGATCATAACTGCTCAAACTCCCCTCTTCCAAATGTAAGCGTTCCCTCATCAACATATTTGAGCACTGTGTAGGCCTTCATATCGAGAGCCTCCGCGACCTGCACCGCATTGCTGTTCGGGAAATTCTTCAGATAAGCGCATATCTGATCGAAGCGCATCTTGTCTATGGTCTTGCAGTTCGGGCAGCAATAACCCTTTGTCGCGCTGATATACTGTTTCTGACAATGCTTGCAAACATTAACCATAATAGCTCCGTTCCGTGATCGGTCTCACATGTCAAACTTCACTCGCAAACAGGTTTAATACCCATTGGCGTATCTTATCCCATTTCGGGCGTTTCTTCCATTCCGCAAAAGAGATCTCGCGGCTGCATTCGAATATCCTGTGAAAATCGGCCTCGGCCTCCGCGATAAACTCACGGTCCCACACCATCGCGCCGCATTCATAGTGCAGGAACAGGCTGCGGTAGTCCAGATTGATCGTCCCAATTATCCCGCAGTCACGCGTGATAAGGTTCTTGATATGTATGAATCCGGGCGTGTATTCGTAGATCCTGACACCACCCTCGAGCAGCCTCCCGTAATTGTATTTTGTAAGAAGGTTGACCATTTTTTTGTCAGGAATGCCGGGTGTTACGATCCTTACATCGATACCCGACTTCGCGGCCCTGATCAGAGTGTCCCCGAGGCTGTCCTCGATCACGAGATAAGGCGTCGAAATATAGAGAAAATCGTGTGCACCCGCGCAGAATGCGGTGATCGTATCATATATCGGATTGTCGGGATTGTTCTCGGGTCCGTCGGATATGATCTGGCAGTAGGAATGCTCCCTGCCCGGATCCGCCGTCGGTCTGTAGCGGTCCACGTCACGTTCCATATCGTGCACGATCATATCCCACATGCCGATGAACGTGGTCGTAAGCCCCCATACTCCAGGGCCTGTGATCCTTATGCCGCCGTCCTTCCAG
>JAGCSS010000256.1 GCA_017964055.1 Lachnospiraceae bacterium | reverse complement strand
CCGGTCTTTTTCGAAGAACAAAACGATCGTCGAACCGCCGAATTCAAAGCGCCCCTTTTCCTCGCCGCGCGAGAAATGACCTTTTTGTTTGTAATTTACGATACGGCCGACATTCAGGGCGCCGACCTCCATCATGATGACATCGCCAAAATGATCGGTGCGCATCATGCAATACTCTCTGGTGTTCTGCTTATAGATCGGATAGAGATCGCCGGCCGCCGGATGTACCGTATGGAACACTCCGGGGATCCGCCGGTTATGCGTCTTGATCCCGTCATCGATATAGCAGTATCTGTGGTAATCATCCACGGACAGGCGGAAAATGAACATCGATCCGCCCTTATATTTCTCCGCGAGACGCTGATCCCGCAGGAGTTCATGCATTGTGTACGTTGTATTTTTGATCTGTACACGCAGATCCTCATCGATATCATAGACCAGCAGTTTGGAATCGCACGGGCTGATCAGATGATCGTTTGTATGATCGACCGGTCTCGCATTGGCAACGAGTTCGCGGGTAAAGAAATCATTGTACGATTTGAAATCCTCGACTTCGCGGTTCACGAAGGTCATATCGAGTCCGCACTTTTGGATAAAGATCGGGATCAGTTTTCTCGAAAGCCCGCTGTCCAGGAAACGGCCGCAAGCCTTCGAAACCAACGGAGATACCAAAGGTTTCAGCAAAGCGCGTCCGATCGTGGTCCCGTACAGGAAACCAAGCATCTTCTCCTGCGTGCTACTGTCATCAACAACCAGTTCAGCCGAAGGATAACGATCCCGGGATATGCAATTGGTCATTCTGGTGTAATACTGCACGAATGTACCTCCTAGATCAATTTTAACAAGGACAATACGACCATGGCAACTACGATGACGATGACTGCCAGCTGGGCATTGTTGGGCTTTCTGACCTTAAAGTCAACAACAAACAGAGCGCCGACCGACGTCATACAGATGTGGATCAAAAGCACATAAAACTTATGCTCCAGCAGGCTTCCGACCAGATAAAAGATCGGCAAAGCAATGGAGATCGAAGTGATCGGCAGACCCGAATAGAACTTACGGCAGCCTTCCGTTTCTTTCTGGCGCTTCTCTTCCATCACGTTATAGTATGCCAGGCGGATAACGCCGTTCATAACGTATAACAGAAGGATCACGATACCAACGATACCGTCCATGCCGTTCCTGTACGCAAAGTATGCAGGGAACACACCAAAACATACGATATCGCAAAGAGAATCCAACTGGATGCCGAAACTCTTCTGCTCTTCGGTGCGGTTTTTCTTGGTACGCGCGATCTTACCGTCGAGCATATCACAGAAACCGGACAATGCGAGACAAAGGATCGCGAATTTGTAATTCGACTGTGATGTCAGAAAGATGCCGAGCATCGAAGAAAACAGACTCAGAAAGGTCGTGACGATCGTATAATCATAATAGCCTATCATGTAGAAACTCCTTGGTTTGATCTATGATCTCTTCTCTTAAAAACAAAGGCGGAAACAAACGTGACAACTGCACCGATGAATACGATGGAGTAAAACGTTACGCCACGCATCAACAGGTTTGCCGGTGTAAGCAATGCTGCAGGATAAATAGCGGCAAAACAAAACTCGAACATATGTTCTGTGATGCCCATTCCGCCGGGGAACGGCAGCATGTCTACGGCAGTCGCGATCAGGGCCTGCAGGAAGATAATGGTCCAGAAACCGGTCCCAGTCAGCCCGAACGACTTATAGACGCACCAAGAAATACTGAAATAAAACAAACGCTGAAGGATGGTGATCAACATTACATTGCCCAACATCTTCCAGTGGCCGCCGATGGAATTGGCCGTATCCTGATAACTCTTCATGAAAGCTACCAGTTTCGCTTCGGCCGCTTCATAATTGCGGACCAGGTGGATCTTCTTCAGGAAACGCAGGCCCAGATACAGGATCTTTCCTGCCCAGTTGATGCGGAACAAAAGAAGCAACATAAAGCCTACGCAGATGATGTTCAGCAGTACACCGAGGTACAACCAAAACGCCGCGGCACCGACATGCTCCTGCACATAGGGGCGTCCCCAGATCACCAGCGGTATACCGATCACGACCAAAATCAATTTGTAAGTGATCGTTACGACCATGATGACGGGCATGCTGACACTGTAATCCACGTTTTCGCGTTTCAGATAGTACATCTGCATGGGCTGGCCGCCGGTAGCGGACGGGGTGATGTAACAGTAAAAGAACCCGATCCAGGATACCAGAATACATTTCCAAAGTTTGACCGGCGATTTAAGCACCCGTAACATGTAGGAAATGATCACAGACTCGCTGCAGATGAACAAAACAGTCAGAAGCAAAGCCAGAAAGATCCATCGTTTTCTGGCGCCCAAAATGGCGTCCCATATGGATTTAAGATCCTTCCCCTTCAGTACGCTATAAATAGTAACCGCAAATACAACGACAAAGAAGAGGATTTTAAATATCTTTGCTTTCACTTTCATCCCCCACTACCTTGCAACGGAACACAAATTCCGTCACGCGGTCGGCAGCTTTCGCATAATTCTCCCACCAGTTGAAATGCTGTGAGAGCCGGTACAGGATCTCGGCGATGAGAACGCCGGAGATCACATCCACTATAACATGCTGCTTCGTCGTGAGCGTCGAAACGAACACGGCAAATGCAACGACTAACGAGAAGATCCGGTATGCCACCGGGATCTTTTTCTGGCCACGTATGCCGATGTAGCAGAACCAGCTGACCAGGCAATGCATGGACGGGAACAGGTTATCCGAAGGGTCGATCCAATACAGGAAATGCATACACATGGG
>JAGCSS010000255.1 GCA_017964055.1 Lachnospiraceae bacterium | reverse complement strand
TTCCAGAAGTACAACTGTAACCTCGAGTTCGGCGGCGACGACCAGTGGAGCAACATGCTCGGCGGCACAGAACTGATCCGCAGAAAGCTGGGCAAGGACGCTCATGCGATGACTATCACGCTGCTCACCGATTCGAACGGCAACAAGATGGGCAAGACCGCCGGCAACGCAGTATGGCTCGATCCCAACAAGACCACTCCTTTCGAGTTCTACCAGTACTGGAGAAATATCGGCGATGCCGATGTCGATAAGTGCATCAAGATGCTCACCTTCCTTCCCATGGAGCAGATCCGTGAGATCGAGAAGTGGGATCCTTCGCGCATCAACGAAAAGAAGATGCTGCTCGCACACGAACTTACCGAGCTCGTTCACGGCAAGGAAGAGGCAGACAAGGCTGAGGCTACCGCAAAGGCACTTTTCGCAGGCGGCGGGGATGACGCCAATATGCCTACGACCACGATCGCCGCATCCGACGTACCCGCAGAGGGCATCAGCGTGATCGATCTCTTAAGCCTTTGCCAGCTCATTCCTTCGAGAGGCGAGGGCCGCAGACTTATCGAGCAGGGCGGTGTATCTATCGACGGTGAGAAGGTTACCGCATTCGACCAGAAGGTATCGGCGGACGCGCTTAAAGAGGGCGTTAAGATCAAGAAGGGCAAGAAGATATTCCATAAGGCTGTGATCGGCTGATCACTCGTGCATAAAGCCCTGCCTTTGGGCAGGGCTTTAGTTATAACTTGAGCTTGGAGAAAACAAATGTTAGATCTGAAAGATTTTGTTGTTGTGACCGGGCATTACGGCTGCGGCAAGACCAATTTTTCCATAAATCTTGCTTTGGACTATGCGGCAAAGGGGCGTAAGGTAACTATCGTTGATATGGACCTTGTGAACCCATATTTCCGCACGGCCGACTACCGCGAGCTGCTCGAGAGCAAAGGGATAGAGGTCATCGCGCCCGTGTTCGGACATACGAACCTCGATATTCCGTCACTTCCCGCATCCATGTATTCGATCTTTGACTCGAAAGACATGGTAATAGTTGACGTAGGCGGCGATGATGTCGGCTCCACGGTCCTCGGCCGTTTCAGACCGAAGTTCGAAGGCCTCGACTACGACATGCTCTACGTTGTAAACCGTTTCAGGAATCTGACCGCCACTCCCGAAGAGGCAGTCGAAGTGCTGAACGAGATCAGAGCTGTCAGCGGTCTTACGCCCACCGGCCTGATAAACAACTCGCACCTCATGCAGGAAACCGACGAGATGGTTATTTCGGAAGGAATTGAGTTTACCAAAAAGATCAGTGCCATCACAGGCCTTCCGGTTATAGCAAACACTCTCCGTCGCGATCTCTATGATTCAAATATAAAAAACGTGTACGGCGACACGGAGCATTTTTACCCCATCGACATTTATGTGTCGGTGTGTTGGTGACAACTTGATTTGCTTTGCAGTTGTCAGCTGATAAATTCTTTGTCATAAATACTTCGGGTATGTAGTCGGTGCGGCGCGCCCGTATGTGTTTTCTGCGACCCGTAGAGAACGCCGGCACTTATCGACCGTATTGTGGTCGATTATGTGTCCGCTGCGTCCGAAGCCGGAGCGAGAGCGTGTCGCAGAAAATATATACGAGGCAGCCGCACCTTTTTTGGAAAGGAGAAATAGCGCATGGACCTGATAGTTATAATCGGCCGCGGCGCCGTCGGCAAAATGACCGTCGGCCAGGAACTCATGAAGATCACCGATTTCCGCCTTTTCCACAATCACATGATGATCGAGCCTGTCATCGAGGTATTCGGCAGATTCCAGGCGGATGTCATCGCAAAGCTCCGCGAGGACGTGATCGACGAGTTTTTAAAAACAGAATATCAGGGCATGATATTTACGATCATGTGGGCCTTTGACATGCAGTCCGACTGGGATTATGTGAAGAGCATAACAGATAAGTTCGAAGCCACGGGAGGCACCGTTTATTATGTAGAACTCGTGGCCGACAGAGCTGTCAGGATCGAGCGCAACAAGACCGAAAACCGGCTCAGGAACAAGGCCTCGAAGCGTGATATCGCAGTGTCCGAGGACCGTATGATACGCGAGGAGACCAAGTACAGGCTGGTCAGCAACGAGGGCGAGATCCCCTTTGAGCATTACATTAAGATAGACAACACGAACCTCGAGCCCGATGTCGTCGCACGCATGATAAAAGAGCATTTTGATCTGCCGGGCAAGAGTAAAACCGAGCTGCTAAAACGCGTAAAACTTGAACCGGTCAGGGACGAAGAACTGCAGATGATGTATGAGATGCAGATCGAGAGCTTTATGCCGCTGTACGAGAAATACCATGACGACGGCTCGCCCGCGATCGAGTCGTTCGAACGTGTAAAGGCCAGAGCTTTACGGCCCAACAGGAAGTATTTCTTTATAGTCATGGACGGCGCGAGAGTAGGCGCGGTAAATCTCGGGCACAATGACCCGGACGAAAAGAAAGTGTCATTCATCAGCCCGATATTTATCCTGCCGAGATATCAGAACCGCGGGATAGGCTATGCCGCGATACAGAAGTCGTTCGCGATGTTCCCCGATGTAAAATGCTGGAAGCTCGAGACGATACTTCAGGAAAAACTGAACTGTCATCTCTATGAAAAATGCGGCTTTGTCAGAGTAGGTGAAGAGAAACCGGTCAACGATGCCATGACTTTGATCGATTATGAACTGAATCTTTAATTGAAAAATCGCTCCACAAGTTATATCATTAACTGTGGAGCATTTTTAGTACACTGAAAGGATATCAGCGAATGAACAAACGAGTATCTGAAGCCGGATCATATCTGTTTATCATCATCGGAGCCCTGATGGCGAGCTTTGCCGTCGCGGTGCTGCTGATCCCGAACGACGCGATCGACTATGGAACGGCGGGCATTGCGATCATTATAAGCAAGCTGACGGGATTTAACCTGTCCGTATGCGTGGCCGTCGTATTTGCGCCTTTCCTGATAGCGGGAGCGGTTATGCTGGGCAAACATTTCGGCATAAAGGCGATCCTGGGTTCTGTGGTTTATACACTGGGACTCGCGATCTTTGAGGAGTATCACGTTGAGATCGATACCGAGCACTTCCTGGCGGTCGTATTCGGAGGAGCGATACTGGGCGCGGGCCTCTCGATCATCCTGAAGAACGGCGGATGCATCGACGGTTCCGAGATATTCGCGAACATCATCCTGAAGAAGATCTCGGACAAGACAGGAAAGAACTTCAGTATGACCTATATCCTGGTCGGATTCAATGCCTGCGTTTATATCGCGGTATTCCTGCTGATCAACAAGAATGCGGCGCTCATGAGCCTGCTGGTGTATGTTGTCGCGACATCGATCATTAACAGGTTTACGGATCATTTCGAAGCGATCAAACAGGTCACGATCATCACGAAGACGCCGGACGCGATCGTTGCGGCCATCAAGGACGAGCTGAACAAGACCTGCACCATGATGAATTCCTACGGCGCGATCGCCGGAGAGAACAAGACCCTGATCTGCTATGTAAACTATTTCGAGCTGCCCGTGATCAAGGAGATCATCGAGCGCAACAAGGGCACTTTCAGTACGGTTTCCACAATTGACGAGATACTGAGGTAAATTTTATACATTAGAATGAATAAAAAATGCGTTTACTTTAAAATTTCGTTGCGTTAAAGTGATAAAGGTGATATACTCATCAAAATAGATTTATTTCTATGGAAAAAGGAATGTAAGGAGGCGTGAAGATGGCAAGTATTACGATCAAAGAGGACTCCTGCAAGGGATGCGAAATGTGCGTTAACGCCTGCCCCAAGCATCTGATCGAACTCAATAAGGAGAAGATCAATGCAAAGGGTTACCACCCCGCGAGGATGACCGACCAGTCGCAGTGCATCGGATGCAAATCGTG
>JAGCSS010000032.1 GCA_017964055.1 Lachnospiraceae bacterium | reverse complement strand
GGGTGTGATGCCCGTACCTGCCAGTCCCAGCTCTGCCGTCTCCTTCGCCCTGCCGAGTGGGGAAACATAGCATTGATCTATCTTCATGCCCTTCACGCGCGGATTGAGGAGCTGAGCCTCACGCGCGCCCGTTGCGGTGAGGCCGTCGCGATCGTAATCAGGGTCACCGTGTCTTATAAAAACCAGTTTCATTCCAGTATCCTGTCAGCTGCTCTGCAGCCGATCGATCCCTTCCGTTTTTTTGATCATCAGATCACAGGGTCAGTCAGTCATATACGCTCTTTGCGGTACCGTCGCAGATGCTGTTGTACAGCTTCCAGAGCTTTTCGACCGTGATCGTGCCCGTACCGTGGGTGTAGTTAACCAGATGACCCTTGGCCATCTCCGCGGTGTAATCGGCGAGTCTGTAAACGGTAAATCTGGTGTCGTTGCTGTTGAGGTGGTTAACGAGAGGCGTCAGCTCGGCCTTCTCGACCGTAACCTTGCCGTCCATGACCTTGATGCGGAGCTCCGCCATGCCCTCGAGCGTGCAGTTGGTATCATGCGTGATAGCCATGTTTGCGCAGAAATTGCCGAGCGAATAATAGCAGGGCACCTTTCTGCCGTCGGTCGAGGTAAGCGTTACCATGGGCTCGAGCACGTGGGGATGCGCGCCGATGATGACGTCAGCGCCCCAGTTCGCCATTTTCTGCGCCAGTGTCTTCTGGCTCGAAACGGGCCTGTAATGGTATTCCTCGCCCCAGTGAGGCAGGACGATGACCACGTCCGCGATCTTCTTCGCGGCCTTGATCTCCTTCTCGATGAGGCTCTCCTTGAGGAGCTTAACGAGGTAGGATTTGCCTGACTCCAGCGCGAGGCCGTTGGTTCCGTAGGTGTAGTTGAGGAACGCGATCTTAACGCCGTTGTACTCTCCGACGCATATCTTGTCGTAATCGGCCTGCGACTCGTAGATCCCGGTCATCAGCACGCCGTGCTCGGCCTGCGATTTCCAGTATTTTACGGCGCCCAGGATACCTGAGGTACCGTTGTCGTTGGAATGGTTCGTAGCTGCCGTGATGACGTTGAATCCGGCCCTGACAACCGCGTCTCCGACCTGTAAGGGAGTGCCGAACCTGGGATACCCCTTCCACTTTGTTTTGTCTGAGGTCAGGATGGTCTCCTGATTGATTATCTTAACATCCGCGTAGGAAATGTAGTCCTTGATCCCGGAGTAGACCATGTCGTAATCTACCATGCCGTTCTCGGGCTTTCCCTTGGTATAGATCATGTAATCGTGATAGAGATTGTCGCCCACGGCGATGATATCCACATATTTGGCGTCTTTGACGGTGACTTTGCACTTGAGCGTCTTGCCGTCAACGGTCGCGGTGATCGTAGCCTTTCCGGGCGCGTAAGCGATGAGTTTTCCGTACTTTGTGACCTTTACGATCTCGGGCTTTGAGGACTTCCACTTGAATTTGCCGAGCAGACCGTCAACTCTTAATCTGTACTTCTGTCCGGTCTCGAGCGTCAGCTTGGTGGCACTGATCACGGGATCGGCCTCAGGCTCGGGCTCCGCGTCGACCACTTGATCGCCCTCAGGCACCACCTCCATATCTGTTCCCGCAGATTCGTTATCAGTCGCTGTTTTCGCATCTGCCGCGGGTTCACCAGCGGGCTCTGTATCAGTTCCAACGTTAACTCCGCCCGCGCCGTCCGCAGTCACGGGTGCCACGGACTCTTTTGCCTGCAGGCGCACATCCGCCGTTCCCATGCCGATCAGGCATACAAATACAAGTAATCCCGCCAAAAAACGCTTAATCGCCATCGTAAACCTCCCCTTACAGCAGCATCTCTACCATCTCGTCAATATATTCGTCGCACTGCTCGGAATCGTTCAGATCGATCCCGATGATCCCGGGAAGCGTGTCCTTGCGGATAAATGCCTCCCTGATCGATGAAGTGATCATAAACGCCTTGCGTCTCTGTTCGCTGACGCAGTGCTCGCGGAACTGCTGCTTCATTTTCTCGCTTATCCTGTCGTTGTTGAGCATAGCCTCGAGCTCCGCCTTGTCCGCCATGCTGTAAGCAAAAGCGTCGGTGAGCCTCGAGAAATAGTCCTCGCCGTTGCCCGAAGCGACATTCGTCTGGATAGCGGCACGTGCGACCGCCTCATTTTCCAGCATGAAATGCATCACGAACCTGGCTTCGCGCTTGGTCGCCTCGATGGAGCCAACCCTGCCTCCGTCCTCTTCGGGAGCCTGCTTGAAATTGTCGAAAACAGTCTCCATCACGGGCGCGATGCACTCCTCGATCAAAATCTCCTTTGATCTGAAATAATGGTTTGTAAGACCCACACCTATGCCGGCGCGGTCGGCGATCATCCTGATCGTGACTCCGACCGTATCGCCGTTGCGCTCCTTGATCAGCGCGAGCGTGGTGTCCAGTATCTTCTCTTTTGTCTCAAGAGCACTCATAAATACCTTCCTTCGGTTTTGTACTGTTATCCGTATATGCCGAAGAACAGCATTATTGTGCCGCGGTTACCTTGATCCAGAGGCCCGAAAGGGTCTTTCTGAGCTTCTCGTCGTCGTGATAGATCTCGTCGAGTTCGTAATCTCTGGGATAATATGCCTCGTTGCCTTCGAACTCTCCGCCTTCCGCGGTCATCTCGTCAAGGATGTTGCCGTTGGGAGAAGCGTAGCATACGGCCTCGGTGTTGTCGCGGCTGATGTCGTCCGAAAGAACGAAATTGATGAACTCATGCGC
>JAGCSS010000254.1 GCA_017964055.1 Lachnospiraceae bacterium | reverse complement strand
TACCCGCGATTATGTCGCGCACACGGGCTCCGATCGTCTTTGCCTCCTCGGGCGTAAGATCCTCGACGTAAACGGGCTTTCCGTAGTGAATGATGACATTGGCTCTGCGGACCCACGGGCGGTGCAGCTCGTAAACCGCGTCGGAATTCGTGATCGCAACGGGGATGATCGGACATCCGGATTTGAGCGCGATCTTAAATGTGCCTTCCTTGAACGGGAGCATCTCGTCCTGATGATTGCGCGTGCCCTCGGGCATAACGAACATCGAGTAGCCGGCTTTGATATTGTCGATCGCGGCGAGGATCGTCTTCATGCCCTGCTTCAGGTCGTGGCGGTCGAGGAAAAGGCAGTTCATGTTGGTCATCCACCAGGACAGCGAGGGAACGTTTTTGATCTGCTTTTTCGCGATGAAGCCGGTCAGGCCGGGAACTGTCGTGTATCCGATCGGGATATCGGCGTAGCTGCGGTGGTTCGCGGTATAGAGCACGGCGCGTCCGGTCGGGACATTCTCCCTGCCGAGGCACGTGATCTTAACACCGGCACTCGCCAGGACCATCCTGAAACCGAAGTTGACCACACTCTGCGACAGCGATGCGCAGGCGCGTCTGTTGAACACTCCGATCAGTTTGAATATCAGGAATAAAGGTATCGAGAGTACCAGGAACAAAAACAGCGATAAAAAGGTCAATACAGTTCTCATCAAGCCAACATCTCCGTGTACAGATTAAGTGCAAATGCGTAAAAATGCACGATTGCTCAACGCTCATTATTGTACCACAAAATAATAAAAAAACAAATGATTTACGGGGAGCGATGTTATATAATATCATTTAGCGGAAGGAGAAGAGATTATGGCAAATCTGTATATGAGATTTCCGGGCGGAAAGGCCAAGTGCCTCACACTCAGCTACGATGACGGCGTGATAAACGACAGACGTTTTACCGCACTGCTTAAAGAAAAGGGGCTTAAATGCACGCTGAACCTCAACAGCGGCTGCTATGCGGAGCAGGAATTTGACGATTTTACGAGCACTCACAGAAGACTGACCAAAGAGGCTGCGATCGGGCTCTATAAGGACAGCGGCTTCGAGATAGCGGCACATGCGGTGACGCATCCTTTCTTAGAGCAGCTGACGCCCGCCGAATGCACGCGCGAGATACTCGAGGACAGGCTTAACCATGAGAAGGACTATGGCGTTACGGTGCGCGGATTTGCGTATCCCTACGGCACCTTCAACGATTCGGTGATCGCGTCCCTAAAGGCCTGCGGTATCGTGTACGCCAGGACAGTCTGGTCTTCGCACAATTTCGATATCCCGAAGGACTGGCTGGTGCTGAGACCGACCTGCCATCATGAGGACGAGAAGCTCCCCGAGCTTACGGACAGGTTCATCTCGGGCACTCCGGGCAGTTCTCCCTGGCTGTTTTACCTGTGGGGACACAGCTATGAGTTTGATTTCCACAACAACTGGGAGATCATCGAGAATTTCGCGGATAAGGTAAGCGGCAGGGAGGATATCTGGTACGCGACGAACATCGAGGTATATGATTACGTCGATGCTTATAAGCGCCTGATATTCGATGCCGGCATGACGAGGGTATACAACCCTTCGGCGATGACGTTATGGTTTGAATATGACCGTGGAATGTACAGCATCGAGGGCGGAACTTCGATGGAAATGTGACGGACGGTTGAGATAAAACAGGAGGTTTGATATGGAAGATTGTATTTTCTGCAAGATCGCGAACGGAGTATTCGGTTCGGCGACGGTTTACGAAGACGATGATTTCAGGGCGGTGCTCGATATCGCGCCCGCAGCGAAGGGTCATGTACTGATCCTGCCGAAAAAGCATATGCCCGATCTGCTCGGCATCGATCCCGATGTGGCATCAAAGGTGCTCGCTGTGGCATCGAAGATCGCCAACGCACAGAAAAAGGCGCTCGGCTGCGACGGCATCAATATGCTGCAGAACAGCGGCGAAGCCGCATGGCAGTCGGTATTTCACCTGCATGTGCACCTGATCCCGAGATATAAGGATGACGGTGTGATCATTCCCTGGAAGACTCTGAGCTACGCCGACGGCGAAGCTGAGGAGTACGCAGCGAAGATACGCGCGGCGCTGTAAGAACGAAAATAAAAAGACATGGGGACGGTTCTTCTGTCTGCGAACTGTGCAGACTGAAGAGGCGTCCCCATGTCTGTCATGCTTGTGATATGCAGATCGTGAGCTCGCAGCCGGAGATCCGCTGTCCGTTCATGGTGAGGTCGTAGACGATACGGGCAAAGGGCGATGCATCGGAGCCGAATATCTGCACGGATGAGGTCTCGATCGCGGTGTCGAAATTGCCGTAGGGGGTCGGGTAGACGCATTCGGTACGGCTGCCTTCGACGAACTCCATGATAGATGAGAGCGCGCCGGAACGCGTGACCGTCGCGCGGCCTGAGGCAAGTTTTATCATGTTCTTGATCCCGTCGGGATCGGTGTAGCGGATATAATGCTGGGCGGTGTCCGAATGGAGAGTGCCGCAACATTCTACAACTGTAGGCTCGTCAGAGATATCCCGCTGGAGTCCCGAAATGCGGATATTTACTGCTTTTGCCATCGGTTCTCCTTTCCTGCAAAAAAATGCTTGCATTTCCCGTATGTGCTGTGCTATAATCACAACGTTGCAAAACAACGAATGCGGAAATGGCGGAATTGGCAGACGCGCACGGTTCAGGTCCGTGTGAAAGCAATTTCATGAGGGTTCAAGTCCCTTTTTCCGCATTTTCTTTTTACCCTTCGGGCTTCGGCTCGAAGGGTATTTTTGTACGGACCGTGTCAGCAGGATGACCTGTCGGCTCGGGTTTAAGCCGGCTTATTATTTTTTCCTGAAGGGTGCCAGTACTTCATCCATGTCATCGGCGATCATCGCGAGATCGCCCGCGGCTGTCCTGTACCCGGTCATCTTTGCGGCGAGCTCATCTGCTTTGGCGGTATTTCCCGCAGCTCTGTGCGCGGTCTCGTAAAATGCGGTCAAGTAATAATCCGAGAGGGCATAAGGGATGTCATATTCGCCGTCTTTGTTCTTTACGTCCAGTGCGCGGTTGCGCCAGGTATAGTTTGCGGCGTAGTAATAGTTGCTCTGGTTCAGGCTCCTTAAGATGGTGTCTGAACCGTTGGTATAGTCGAGGCCGCTGTAGCCGCGAAGCTTATAGAAAAATCCGAATATCAGAATGACAAAGAGCACGGCCAGGACCGTGATCACCAGATTGAATATCCGGTCCGCAGGAGTTTTTACGGGTCTGCCCGCGGGTGTGTTGCCGGTTTTTGTGTTATTCATTTATCAGCTCTCCGTATCTTTCTTCCAAAAGCAATGTGCGCTTGATATCGCTGAGCTCGTAGAGCTCTGTAAAATCGTCGTTCTTAAGGCCCATGTAAACCTTAAGCAGCATCTCCGTATCCGCGAGGATCGCCTGCATGTACGCGAGCTTGTCCTCCGAATAACTGCCTTCATAGGCGTATTTGCGGGGTATCGTCTCATCATGGAGATACTTGATATTCTGCGAGAGACGGTTGAATACCTCGTCTTTCTGCTGATAATGCTGCTCAAACTTATTCCATGTGATGATCGCGGATATGTCGTCGGTGATATAGTTGTACTCACGCAGTATCTGGAACAGATCGTAGTAGTCTTTTATGGGATCGACATAGCTGATGCCGTGGGCGCTCACATAATTGGAGGCGCCGATGTAGTTGCCGTCGTCGAGCAGCTCTGTGACCCGGGCGATGTGCTCGTTTTTGTGGAGCCCTATGTTGCGGTCACGGAAGTATTCCCTCACTTCGTAGGCATTCATCTGAAGCATGAACGCGCCGACACAGAGTGCCAGGAGCACGGCGACGATCGTGATCTTGACCGTGTAGCGGTTGAAGCGCGAGCTGTTCTCGAGCACTTCACTGCGGGTGGAAGCGAATTCGCCCGCGTATTTTTTCATGTCCGCACGGTGTTTTTTTGCGAAAGGGTTTTCCGCCCCGCAGTACGGGCATTTCTCATCTTCGATCTGAAGATTGGCATTGCAGTTCTTACATTTCATATTTTTTCCTTTATTCTGTGAACCTGTCTATATATTTCTTAGTGAGCTCTTCGCAGGCGGAAAACTCCATATATCCCTTGGCATAAAGCTCGGTCCGGAGCTCTGCCATTTCATCGTCGGAAAAATGCAGCCTGCTGCGGACTATGTCTTCCGCATATGCGCTCAGTCCTTCGAGAAACGCGAGGTCGCTTTCTGAAAGCTTCGTATCCGAGTCATAATCCCGGTAATAGAATCTGAAGGCCGAATAAACAACGGAAGAGAGCGCGGAAGCATTGTGTTCCCTGACATAACGCGGATATGATTCCATCGATTCGGTGAAAATCGAAAAGCGCACCAGGCAGTCGGCGAATGAAAAGTGTGACCAGTTCCAGAGGTCATGGTACGGGGTCTCGGACGAGAACTGCTGGTACAGGTCGAGGAGTTTGTCATATTCTCCGGCCTCGTAAAGCTCGTCGAGCTTCGGGAAATTCTCCCTCTGCCAGGCAATCTCCTTGATCTCGTCCTCCGGGGAACGCTCATAGGAAGGCTTGAAAAAACGGTCCTTCAGCGCAAAGAATACGATACCGAGAATGATCACGGCGACGGTGATCCCGATCGTGAGCGCGAGGCGCCTGCCTTTTTTCTTCATCTCGGTGTGATAGAGGTCTGCGGCCTCTTCGTCGACATTGTCCAGTCTGAGGCGCTTTTCCTCGAGCGCGTTCATATATTTTTCCTGGGCGCCCGCCGGATTGATGTAATCGCAGTAGGGGCACTTCGGCTCATGCGGGTCGAACATCGCCCCGCAGTTGGGACATTTTATTTCGGACATCTGATCTTCCTCTATATCCTGTATTCGGTATCATGCGTCAGTCCGGAACTCACTGCATCGACTCCCGGCCGTTTTAGAGTTCCCGGCATCGCTGCCATGCAGTCGCAGAGTTCCCTGCATCGGCTCCCAGCCGCCTTACAGCTCCCGGCATCCGGGATTCCCGGCGATCCCGAGCTGCTCGGCGACCTCCGCCACGCGGCAGGCTACGACATCGGCTACGCGCTTATCAAAAGGACTCGGTATGATATAGTCATCGGCGAGCTCCGCAGCGGAAACCAGCGAAGCCACGGCCTTGGCTGCGGCGAGCTTCATCTCCTCGACTATCTGGCGGGCCTCAACCATCAGGGCACCACGGAAAATGCCGGGGAATACGAGCACATTGTTGATCTGGTTGGGATAATCGCTGCGGCCCGTGGCTACGACACGCGCGCCGCCCGCCTTTGCCTCCTCGGGCATGATCTC